>NZ_BBAD01000107.1 GCF_001311075.1 Secundilactobacillus similis DSM 23365 = JCM 2765 | reverse complement strand
GGTAACATCGGTAAACCCGCCAGGCCCGGGCGCTTCCCGATGTTACCTTGCACACTGCTCTCAACCCGTCTCGCTCCGCACACTATCGCTGGACACAAGCATAAGTGCGTTACAAAAATACGAATACAATTAAATTGCCAAAAACCGATTGAAAATGACCGCGAATCAAGCTATCATGAATTAACTTAAGCCGTGCCAAAAACACGGCTTCTCCGAGGAGGTTTTGCTTTGGACTTTCAATCAGCATTACGCGCACAGGCGACAACACCAGTGCTTCAACACTTTCGCTTAGGAATCGAACGCGAAGCACAACGAATTACACCAAACGGTGAACTCGCTCATACTGATCATCCGCACAGCTTGGGTGACCGCTCATACCACCCTTTCATCCAAACCGACTTTGCGGAATCGCAACTTGAACTCATTACGCCGGTCGCCACCAGTGTTAGCGAACTATTTGATTGGCTAAGCCTGATCCACCACGTGACCTATCAAAACCTCACGGCCGATGAACGCCTTTGGCCACTCAGCATGCCGCCCATGTTACCTGATAATGAAACCGATATCACCATCGCCAAACTCGCCGATCCAGCTGATGTCGCCTACCGCGAAGGCTTGGCTCAGCGTTATGGGCGTCGCAAACAGATGGTTTCTGGCATTCACTTTAACTTTGAATTTGCGCCAGAACTCGTCACTGCACTATTTGACGCGCAAACTGAAACCGCCGATTTGACCACTTTCAAGACCAACCTCTATTTCAAGGTGACTCGAAACTACCTGCGTTATCGTTGGTTGATCACCTACCTCTTCGGGGCAACGCCAACTAGTGAACCGGGGTATTTTACCGACGACGAACGGCCGCAAGAACCCGTTCGCAGCATCCGTAACAGTCACTTTGGCTATACGAATCACGCTGATGTCCGGGTCTCTTATCAAGACCTGCCGCACTACCTCAACGATTTAACCGACTTAGTTGCGAACGGTCAGTTGTCAAAAGAAAAGGAATTTTACGCCCCCGTTCGCTTTCGGGGTGGTCACCAAGTCAGTGACTTACACCAAAATGGCGTTCGGTACATTGAGTTACGTAACCTTGACATCAACCCCTTCGCTCCCTATGGCGTCAGCCTGACGAAATCACTTTTTTAACAACCTTCATGTTGTACCTGCTTTGGACCGATGAACAAGCGCCAGCTGACCAATGGGTGCAACAGGGCGACCAACTCAACGAGCAAGTGGCCCTCGAAAATCCGCTAACCACGACTGTTGCTCAAGCAGAAGGTCAGCGACTATTGGCTGGCATGTGCAACATGTGTCAGCAACTTCACCTGACCGCCTGTTTACCCGCACTCAATAACGCAACGGCAGCCCTCGCTGATCCTCAACTCACCGTCAGTGGGCAACTTTACCGTCGTAGCCAAGCAAGCACTCAAAAACAGCTGGCTATCACGCTTGCCACCCAACACGCCGCTTGGTTCAAATCAGCCCCGACTAACAATCACCTGTTAAGTCGGCTTTCCGCGCCCCTACAAGCGCTACTGTTAACCGCTATCCAACGTGGCATTAACGTCTGCTGTTTGCCCACTGATGAACCGGAATTACAATGTTGTTTCAATCAGCGCACGATTTACGCTAAAACCGACGCTATTAGTACAAATCAGAAAACTTGGTCCCCCGTTAACCAACTCACCAACGCCGTACCATTAGTTGATGCAGTGATCACTCAGCTCCACCTCTCCGAATCCGCTTAAATTAAAATGATAAATAAATTAAAATAAAATGGCGAATGCATTTGACATTTTTCATTTTAGTGCTAGGATAGAGTCAACTTGATAAGCAATAGCGTTTATGAGGACACAGGTAGTCCCCCTTCAGCGAGTCCGGGTTGGTGAAAGCGGACAATCGACTACTAGATCACCTCAAAGCCCCTCCAGTGAACGGATCAATCTCCTAGTAACCGCAGGCGGAGTCATCCTCCGATATCAATCTGGGTCTGTGTTGGCAGATCGTAAGTGTTAGTCAGTGATGGCTAGCAAACATAAAGGTGGTAACGCATACGTGCCCTTTAGGTCAGATGGCCTAAAGGGCTTTTTTGCTTTCAAAATACATACTATAAGGAAGTCGTTAATTATGAAGTTTACAGTTGTTGGTGCAGGTGCCATGGGTTTACGTTACGGAGTTTTGTTGCAGGATGCTGGGAATGAAGTCGATTTCGTTGACGGTTGGGAACCAAACGTTGAAAAGATGCACGAACAAGGTGGCGTCTACGTATCACGTGATCACGAAGACAAGCACCTCGTTCCGGTTAACGTTTACTACCCAGAAGACTACAAGGGCGATCCGGACTGTTACATCTTCTTCTTGAAGCAAATGCAATTGGCTGACATGTTAAAGCGCTGCGCACACTTCTTCAAGCCAAATCAATACGCCTTCACCTGCATGAACGGGATGGGCCACGTTGAAAAGCTCCTCCAGTATTTCAAACCCGAAAAGGTCATCGCTGGGACTGCGTTGGTTGCCACCGTTTTGAACGGGCCCGCTGACGTTGACTTTATCGGTAAGCGTGGCGCCGGGACCATGAACCTCGCCAACTACACCGAAAAGCCAGATGATTTCACGCACCGCTTAGTTGCTGAATTAGATAAGGCCCAATTCCATCCAAACTTGACGACTAACTTCCGTGGCACGTTGCTTGCCAAAGTCGTCTTCAACTCCGTGGTGAACACCCTTTGCACCATGTTTGAAATGACCATGGGTGAATTTGCCGATTACGAAGGCGCTGATGAGATGAGTCGTCAGTTGATCGATGAAGCCTACGACGTTTGTGAACGCGACGGCATCCAAATGATCAACACCCGTCAAGAAGAGTTGGACAGCGTCAACTACGTCTCAAAAGTCGCCAACCCACTTCACTACCCTTCAATGTACCAAGACATGCATAACTACCGGCCAACCGAAGTTGATTACATCAACGGTTACCTCGTTAAATTAGGTCAAAAGCACAACTACAACGCCAAGACCCACGCCTTCCTGACTCACGAAGTTCACTTAGCTGAACGCGGGAAGCAACGTGAATTACAACAACTGCAATCCCAAGCGGTTGCTGCGCGGTAAAGCAATAATTTGAAAGTCACCTGATTCAGTCATCGGACCGAATCAGGTGACTTTTTTGCTTTAGATTGAAGACTAACTGATCCTATTACAATCTTGTGCCGCTCCTCTCAAAGCCAGCCAATTCCGGTCATAAGCTTATCTTTTTTTGCGCCCGTTCTTCATTCTCACCCAACCATAACCCAAATTTGCGCGACTCCTACTAATTCGTTGCAAGTCCGGCTAAAAGAGCGCAAACTGAAAGCGTTATCAATAATTAAGCTGGAGGTCTCTCACAATGGCTCTGACAGAGTTACTTAATATTAAATACCCCATTATCCAAGGCTCCATGGCCGCCATTTCAAAACACGAACTGGTTGCCGCCGTTAGCAACGCCGGTGGCCTTGGCGTTTTGACTTCGGTTGGGTTTACCCCCGATTCACTTCGTCAAGAACTCGGCGAACTCCGTTATTTAACTAAAAAGCCGTTCGGGGTCAACTTGATGTTACAACAACCCAACATCAATGATTTGCTCCCCGTTTTAATTACCAACCATGTCCCAGTTGTCTTCACTGGCGCTGGAACTCCCGCACCCTTCATGGACAGTTTACTTAATGCTGGGATCAAAGTCATTCCGGTGATTCCAAACGTTAAAATTGCCCAAAAGATGGCCGAAATCGGCGCAACTGCCGTAGTTGCTGAAGGGATGGAATCCGGCGGCCACATTGGCACCGAAACAACCATGACCCTAGTGCCACAAGTCGTTAATGCCGTCGATATTCCGGTTATCGCTGGTGGCGGGATTGCCAACGGTCAAACGATTGCGGCCGCTTTAGCGATGGGCGCTGCCGGGGTTCAAATGGGCACCGTCTTCCTAGCCGCTGAAGAAACCCCAATCAGCGATTACTACAAGAAGTTGATTGTTGCCGCCAAGGATACTGATACGACGGTCACTGGCAGTGGCGCTAACCGAGTTCGGAGCTTAAAAACGCCAATGATCGAAAAAGTTCTTGAACTCACTCAGCAACACGCAGAACCCGAAAAAATTGCCGCTCTCACTGATCATTCACTGGCGAAGGCCATTGACGGTGACGTTGTGAACGGTAGCTTCATGGCCGGTCAAATTGCGGGCGTTGTGGACGCTATCAAGCCCGCTGCACAAATCGTGGAGGAACTTTGGCGCGATGCCATGATTGAATTAACGACAACTAGTCGCACTTGGTTGCCGTAATCTGGTATACTGGTTGCATTCATTTATTAAAGAGGAGCAACCAACATGATTAAACAAATTAACCACAGCCAAGCATTTTTATCGAAAAAGAGTGTGAAGGCAACTAAGATGGACGGCGCCGTGGTCACTGACTTGATGGACACCTTGAAAGCTAACACTGCCCGTTGTGTCGGCATGGCTGCTAACATGATCGGTAGCAACAAGCGGATCATCGTGGTTCAAATGGGCATGTTGTCGATTCCGATGATCAACCCAGAAATCACTAAGAAGAGTGGCCCCTACCAAGCAACTGAAGGTTGCCTATCCTTAGAGGGTCAACGTGAAACGACCCGTTACAAGAAAATCGAACTGCACTACTTGGATCAAAACTTCAAACCACATACGCAAGAGTTTAGCGACTTCACGGCGCAGATCGTGCAGCATGAAGTGGATCATTGTGATGGGGTGTTGATTTAGAGTAGAGTGTGGAACAAAACGGGTTGAAAGCGGAGCCTAAGCCACTCCCGACAGAAAGTCGTGGGTTTCGACTTTGTGTCGGGAGTGGCTTAAGTGCAGCTTTCAGTTTTGTGGAACACGTTTCGGCTCGAGGACAGCAACGTACCTCCGCTAAACAACTTATTTAATCTCAAAACACCAAAAGACACCATGAAAGAATTCCTAATTGTAGGACTTCTTCATGGTGTTTTTTCATGTCATCGGTTGTTAGTCAACAGTGCTTTCCTGTCCTCAAGCCTAAACGTGCTCCACGGGGCAGAGACTTGCACATAGCGCACTTTCACCACAACCCCCAAAGCCCGGGGGTTCTGGCGAAAGTACGCTATGCTCCAGTCTCTAACCGCCCCGTTCCACACTCTCTACTAATCAAACACATCATAATCATCCGACTCATCCGACGAATGAAATTCCGCCAACTTCGCCTTCAATGGCGCCTCATCCGGTTCGCGGTACACTGGCCACTGGCCCAATAGCCGGATTTCATCCAATTCAACTTCATTTTCAATCTCAAACTCATCCCGAAGCGTTTTTTCCAACGCCCGCACAAAGTCGTCAATTTTCTGCAACGCATCGTAATCGCGATCGGCTACCGCTTCATTTTGAAAGTAGTTTTCATAACCCGTTAAAAACTGCCGAATTACCTGATGGAATTTTTGCTCATAAGCTGCTGAAAACTGAAGGTTGCCCTTCGCATCTTCTATAAAATGCGGTGTCTCGGCAACAAACCGCAACCGCAAGAACGGTTGAATCCGCGTCCCCTTCACCACGTTTGCTTGAAGTGTCTGACTGTCACCAAATACACTAACTTCCTTATAAACTGCAGAAATTGCCATAAATGAGAACCTCCTTGTAATCGGGTATCGCACGTTGCGCAATCTTAGCGGTCTAAGGTGCATCCGTTGTCCGGTTTGAACAGCAGCACCTCAATATAACTTTTAGTCACCAAATAACCCCGTTTAAGCAACCTTGTGACCGTTTTCACGTTTCTAACTTTATTATAGCACGACCTAAAAAAGCGTTCAGCCCAAATCTCCGGACTGAACGCTCATTTATCGTTAATTAGTTAATTTTACGCTTTGGATTTAAGAGGTTCATTGGGTCAAACAACGCCTTGATCTGGTGTTGGATCTGATCCACATCTTCACCAAGTTCTTCATTGTTCCACTGATTCTTCAGCATCCCAACGGCATGTTCACCAGAAATCGTACCGCCTAAGTCCAACGTTTTGTGGAACATGAATTGCAACGCCTCAATAACGACCTGTGGCGTTTCGGTTTGTTCCTTTGGCCAAACGATCGTTGGGTGGACGTTCCCGTCACCAGCATGACCAGCAACGTAGATCTTCAAGTTTAACCGTTCGCCAATATCATGAATGTAATCCATCATTGGTGCCAGCTTAGAGAGTGGCATTGCCATGTCTTCCATGATGTGGTTTTGACCTGCAAAGACAGCGGGCAACATGTCACGGCGCAGCTTCTCCAACCCCGCCTGTTCCTTAGTATCCGTTGTGATCTTCACGTTAGCGGCACCATGCTTGTCCATCAGTTCTTCAAGCTTATTGACTACTTCCGGAATTCGGTTATCGACCTTAAAGATCAGCATGGCATCACTGTTTTCACTAAAATGCGTACCTTCATACCGGTCCAACGCCGTAATGGTGTTGCTATCCAGCGCTTCAAGCATCGTTGGGTAAACCCCAGAGATCCGAATTTCAGCAACGGCTTCAGCCAGTTTAGTCATGTTGTCAAAGAAGGCCACCCCCATCGTTGGTTCGCCGATCGGAATTGGCATCAACTTCACCGTAATTTCGGTAATAATGCCAAGCGTGCCTTCGGAACCAACAAACAACTGGGTTAAGTCGTAGCCAAAGGCCTGCTTCAACGTCCGACCACCGATTTTGATTTCGCGACCGTCAGCTAACACAACCTTCAAGCCCAGCACGTTGTCCCTAGTAGCACCGTATTTAACAGTACTCATCCCACCAGCGTTAGTGGCGACATTCCCACCAATGCCTGAAAATGGCTTGGAACCTGGATCTGGTGCGTAGAACAGACCCTCTTTACGAGCCGCTTCATCCAAATCCCCGTTCACAACGCCTGGTTGCACAACGGCAACTGAATCCGCCCGGCTAATTTCAACAATTTGGTTCATCCGCTTAGTCGACAGGATAAAACTGCCTTCAAAACCATCGGCCCCAGCCACAGTACTTGTAAACTGATCTTGTGGAATAACCGAAATGTGGAACTTACGCGCAGCCTTCATAACCCCCTGAATATCTGCCGTTGACCCCGCTTCGATGTAGGCTAACGCCAAGCCACTGCTATCATCACTTAAATGTGGGCTAAACGATTGCGCTTTTAGGGTTTTAGTATCAGTAAACACCTGACCATCGCGGACCTGGGCCCGTAAGAAATCTAAAATCTGTTCGTCACTAAACGCACGAAACACTGTCATCTACTATCAGTCCTTTCAAATTAACGCCTACGTACTTACACATTATAGCGCGCCAGTCCGCGCGAATCACACGATAAGTTTTCAACGTTCCACTTTTTTCATTTTCATTAAGTTCGTTAAGCCTCGTTTAAGTTGCTGATGGTTTACTGTAACAGTTACCTTATTTTGAAATACAATTGAAACCTACTGAACCATTATCAAATCGACCTAAGGAGTTCTTCCATGCAAAATCAGTATCCGAAACACGCTAACCAACGCCCCCGCCGTTCCCGAGTTAAAGTCTTTTTCGCATGGGTGTTCTTCCTCATCCTCGCGGTGGGTGGCGCTAGTGCAACGTACATGTACGTGCAAACCAAAAATAGTCTGGATAAAACCTATTCAGCCGTTAATCAAACGCATAAAACCACCATTACCAGTACCAAACCCATCAGCATTTTATTGCTGGGGACAGATACCGGCGCATTTGGGCGAACCGATACTGGTCGCTCAGATACCATGATCGTCGTCACCATCAATCCTAAGACGCAAAAAACGACCATGACCAGCATTCCGCGGGATACCCTCGCCAAGATATCGGCTACCAGCAGCAGTTCATCTAGCACCCAAAAAATCAACGCTGCGTACACCGTTGGCGGCGCGGGAACTGCTATGAAAACTGTTGAAAAGCTCTTGAACATTCCTATCAACTACTACGTCACGATCAACATGGGTGGCTTACGCAAAATCGTGAACGCGTTGGGTGGTATCGATGTCACCGTACCATTCTCTTGGACGGATTCGCACACCCACATGTCCTTTAAAAAAGGCAAGGCGCATTTAAATGGTAAGCAAGCACTAGCCTTCGCCCGGATGCGTTACGAAGATCCCAACGGTGACTACGGCCGTCAAAAACGGCAACAACAAGTCATTCAGGCCATCATTAAAAAGGTCAATGCCAAGAAGTCGGTCAGCCTCTATAAAAAGCTGCTGAAGTTAGTTTCTAATAACATGCGCACCAACCTCTCCTTCAGCGACATGTTGAAGCTGGCAACCGATGATCAAGCCGCTACGAAAAACATCAAGAAAACCACGCTTCAAGGTGTCGGCGCCTACATCAACGAAGAGTCCTACCAAGTCCCAACCACGAAGGAACTTCAAAAGATCTCCAACCAACTCCGCAGTGAACTCGGACTCGCCCAAGAAACCCTCAGCAACACCAACACAAAGTTAAATAAACTCAACACCGCCGCCGGTTTCGACTGGTCTGGCGATAATCCAACTTACACGCTGTACACGAGCGACTCAACGTCAACTGATACCACAACGACCACTACTGAAGCTGGTGGTTACAACACAACTGGTACTGGAAACGGCGGGCCAAGTACTCAGCCGATGCAGTAGTCACAAAAACGGACTTAGCAAATTGCTAGGTCCGTTTTTGTGCTGTCGCCTGTGTCCAGCGTAAGTGTTGGGTGTGATTTGGGTGTTGGCTGTTTGTCGTTGCTTCGCTCGCCAAAGCCGCACGAAAACCGGCGCTCTCAGGCTACAAAATTCGGCGCCACTTAAACTGTTGTTTCCAGAGTTCCTGAAGTTATAGAAACTTGTCAACTACGT
>NZ_BBAD01000106.1 GCF_001311075.1 Secundilactobacillus similis DSM 23365 = JCM 2765 | reverse complement strand
CAACAGCATCAATCAAACACCACCAATGGAATGCTTCAACTTAACAAATTCGCTGAATTATCGGATTGAACGTGCTAGACTAAACTTAAAAATAAACGCTTAGGCATGAGAACTGAAAGGAAGTAGCTGAGATGACAAAGGTAATTATCCCTGAAATTGCGGATGCGCAAACGGATCACTATTTAACCAAGAAAGGGTACGAGGTGTTAACCGTTAAGAATCCGACCGAAGCAAGCATCTTGGCGACGGCACCGGACGTTGCTGGCATTATGATGTTTGTGGCGCCTTTCCCCAACAGCTTGTACGCTAAGCTCCCTAACTTAAAAGTGTTGGCCCGTTACGGTGTTGGCTATGACAGCATTGATGCGGAGTACGCTGCCTCACAGGGCGTTTGGGTAACGAACACGCCCGGGGCGAACGCCGTTAGCGTTGCTGAATCAGCGATTACTGATATCTTATTGTTAGCCAAACAGTCGGTAACGATTGCGGCTAAAATGCAGGCCAACGATACGACCGGTGCGAAGACCATTATGGGTCACGAACTGAACGGCGCAACGGTCGGCATCATTGGTTACGGCAACATCGGTCAGGCGTTGGCTAAGATGCTGAGTGGCTTTGGCGTGAACGTATTGCTCTATAACCGGACGCATCGAGAGACTGAGTACGGCAAATACGTTGATTTAGAAACCCTGCTGACCGAGTCCGATTACGTCAGCGTCAACATCGCTGCGGTACCAGCAACCGAGCATTTGATTGGCGAAGCTGAATTGAAACTGATGAAGCATCGGCCTACTTGGTCAACCTTGCGCGGGGGTCGATCGTTGATGAAGCAGCCTTGATTTCGGCGCTGAAGAACCACGAGATCGCTGGTGCGGCCCTGGATGTCTTTGACGTTGAACCGTTACCACGAGATAGTGAATTTTTCCAACTCGACAACGTCTTTTTAACACCACATACGGGGGCGAATACCGTTGAGGCTGGTCGGAACATGGCGATGGGGGCTGCTCGGATGATTGACGAAGTCTCTCAGGCAAAATGCCAGAGTGGCCGGTCAATTCACCTAAGTTGTCCTAGTAGTTATTGCCCATCATTAAGATAACGAACACCTTCTTTTAAGCGCCTATTTTTAGCTGGCCAATCAGTCCGAAAAGCCGCGAGTTAAGTTGTTTTGAAACTTGGAAACAGCATGCTAAACTGTGGTCACTTAAACGAAGGGGGGATCCATCATGGCAATTGCTGGATCGTTATATCATACTGAAGTCGTTAATGAAAAAGGTTTGAGTGGGATTAGTTTCGTACGGGGAAACGAGGCGCTGGCGCTGGGGGTCAGCAGCTCGTTGGTTAAGTCACCGGGAGTGAATCCGGAACAGTTAACGGGGCTTGCCATCAGTACCTGTTTTAACGCCACCATTGAATTAGTGGAACGGGCGCATAATCTGCCACATAAGAGCGTGGTGCACACCGGTGTGGATCAGTTGAAGGATGATAAAGGGTATCAATTTGTTGTTCGGGTACAGATTCTCATGACCGGGGTTGAACACGAGTTAGCAGAGCAGTTGGTGAACGAAGCTAAGGACTATTGTCCGGTAGCGAAGTTGATCAAGACTAACGCAAACGTGTCGTTTACGGTGGTGGATCAGTTTGAATTTTAAACGAGAGTTGTAATTAACGTCAAAACGCCACGGATTCGATGTTCAAGAATCCGTGGCGTTTTTGTGTGCAGTTGTGATGACTAAAAGTTATAACCGTTGATGCCGCAACCGGCCAAACACAAACCGGTCACTTAGCGCGATAAAGCTCCCTTGGAAAATCAGTGCCACAAACGTCCCGACGTTGACCGCCCAGACTTGGTGCTGAATCGCAAAGGTGATGCAGATGATTGTCAGTGGCGTTAGGTAGGCGACTAACGAGGCCACGATGGCGTTACCGTGTAAAAAGCGGAACCGAATGATTTGCATTAAGTCGTCATTTGGATGCAAGATAAGGTTGACCCGCTGGTAGATTGAGATACCACAGCTGATCAACATCACGCCGATAATATCGACAATGACGGCTGATGCGATGGGTAACTGGGTGATGCCCAGATGGAGCAAGAGTTGGGTAATGCCACTAACGAGGTAGCTAAACGGCACCATAAACAAGAAGTTGCCCAGCATCCGGTGCCAGTCAAATTGACGCAGTAACAGCGCGTTGGCTAAAATAACCGCCACCCCTTCAATCAGCAGCATGTTGCCCAGGTTCATGGCAAACAGGTGCGCCAAGTTCACCGCCGAAGCTGTCCACAGCGCACTCCCGAGATTGAGGGAGACGGTGAGGGCGTTACCGAAGGCGTTGATGAGAATTGAAACGGTCAGTAGAAGGCAGTCCCCGAGAATGGTGGGCTTGCCGCTTGGTTGGTACAATGGAATCGATCCTTTCGTGAGCCGGATGACGATTTAACGAAACCGGTTGCGAGTTATTTGAAATACAGTTTGAAATCTGTTAGATTTGTTAAAAATAAGTGCTGTTACAATTGGGAGGAACTAAACATGTCAGAGACACCGGCTTTTCGACCTTTGATTTTTCGCCGGGTGTTATTAACCGTTGATGCTGATGATAGCACATCGACGCAACGCGCGTTTCGGTATGCGTTAACGTTGGCGCTGGATTATCAGATTCAACTGGGCATCTGCTCGGTGGTTGAAAATCACGATATTAACATTTACGATTCGCTGATTCCAGCGAAGTTGCAGGAGAAGCGCGATGCCGTTCAGGCGGTTGTTGACCGGTACGTGGCCACGGCGCGCGAAGCCGGCGCGCAACACGTGAGCGGTTACGTCAACGAGGGTGGCGACGTGGACGACGTTATCTTAGATGAGCTGTTGCCCGATTTTGATCCCGACCTCGTGGTTTGCGGTGCCGATACTGAATTTTCGGCGCACCGGGTGGCGGGCGCGGTTAGCCTAAGATTGGCTAAGAAGGCGCCAGTTTCAGTTATTGTAGTAAGATAGTCGCATTAAAAATGGTAGTCCCATGAGGGCTACCATTTTTGAATTAGTGGCGTTCCAGATAGTCTTTAAGCACAACTGCTTGATTATGCGTTTCATCCTTAGCGCCGTACAGTAAAATCACGTTACCGTTTTTTGCCTGCGTCGTGACCAAGTCAATGAACTTGTTTAAATCAGGATTAGCGTCCAATTCCGCTTCATAACGGGTTTTAAATTCCGGATACTTCGCTGGTTCGTGACCAAACCACTGCCGCAGTTCCTTGGTCGGCGCAATTGTTTTAAACCACTCATCAAGCGCGGCCTTTTCTTTTGAAATGCCTCGAGGCCAAACCCGGTCCACTAAAATTCGAAAACCGTCCATATCAGCCGGTTTGGTGTAAATGCGTTCAATTTTTAACGTCATGTTAATTCACCTTCTCAAATGATAAGATAACACATAGTGAGACTAGAAAGGAACTGATAACCGTGAAAACGGATGAATTGAAGACATTTTTTAGCGGTCGTCCGACGGCTGAGATCACCAAGGCAATTTTAGGTAAGCGCCTGAGTTACCAATCACCACAGGGATTACTGAGTGGCATTATCGTGGAGGCCGAAGCGTATTTAGGTCAGGAAGATTCAACCGCCCACGCCTTTAATGGTCGCCGAACGCCGGCTAATGAAGCGTTGTACGGCGAGCCGGGAACGATTTACATTTATACACTTCGCGGGCAGTACATGTTTGACGTTGCGGTGCAGGAAAAGGACAACCCGCAAGGTATTCTGGTTCGGGGCTTGGAGCCGGTTGATGGCGTCACGTTGATGGCCGAAAACCGGCATGGTAAAACGGGCAGCGACATCAGCAATGGTCCGGGGAAGTTGATGCAGGCATTGGGCATTCAAAGCAAAGCGTTGAACCTGACCATGGTCAACGCTGGACCACTTTCAATTGACCTTGATCATGGTCGTCAGCCCAAAGAAATCATCACCTCGGCCCGAGTCGGCGTCAGCAAACGTGGCGACTGGACGGAAGCGCCGTACCGGTTCTACGTGGCTGGCAATCCGTACGTTTCGGGGATGCGGAAGCGAGATATGGATTTGGACAGCATGGTTGGTTAAATTAAATTGCAGTCAAAAAGGCGCGTCGTTCACCAAGTGTTGTGGTGAGTGACGCGCCTTTTATAATGACAGTTAATCTTCTTGATCTGCTTGTTGCTTCTCATAAATTTTATCGTGCACGTACGGATACGTCCATTTGACCATGATCGACATCGTAAGCGGCAGTAGGATCACGAGAATGATCAAACCGATAATCACGGTCATGGCGACTTGAATCAACGTCAGGACGCCAGATGGCATCAGTGCGGCAAAGGTCCCGCCAAGGATGATAGCGGCGGAAATGACGACTGTCCCAATGATGGCACTAGCGTTGACGATCCGTTTGCGGACATCTGGTAGTTTATCCGCGTCATCCCGGTAACGCATCATTAAGAAGATGCTGTAATCCACACCCAACGCAACCAACATGATAAAGCTGAAGAATGGTGTGTTCCAGGTCAGCAATGCTTGACCTAAAATCGCATTTGACAGTAATCGAGTCAGCGTAAGGGCACTGACGTAGGTCGCCATTAACGTGCCGATAATGGTTAGCGGTTGAATGAGTGAACGGGTCACGAAAATCAGCGCGATGCCGATGCCGACCAGCATGATAATCGCGGTCCGGATAAAGTCACTGTTAGACAATGATTCCAAATCGGCAGTCTGAGACGTTTGACCACCGATTGCGACGGTCGCGTTAGCCAGTGAGGAATGCTTTAACTTGGCGTGCACGTCGTTGGTGATGGTTTGGATGCGATGCGCCGATTGAGTCGTGCTAGGATCGCTGTTTAAGACGATCGTCAGCGTCGTGATGTGATCGTTATCGGCCATGAAGGCGTTCAGAGCGGGTTTAAAACTAGCACCAGCGAGGGTGGCTTTTGGAATATAGAATTGATCACCGATATAGGACGATTGTAATTCGGCTAAATACCGTTTGACGCTGGTCGTGCCACCGCTTGGTTGGCACTGGTCAAGCCACCTTGAAGTTGCTTCGTCTGTGCTTGCATGGCCGTTAACTTGGTTTGGAGTTGTTTGACACCAGCGTTGACCTGCGTACTGCCGCTAGCGACTGATTGAGCGCCGTTAACCAACGTGGCGCTTTGAGACGATAACTGTTGTGCGCCACTGTTTAAAGTTGCTAAACCACTGTTAAATGGTGAGACGGCTTGGTTTAACTGCCCTAAGCCGTTAGTGAGTTGAGCCGAACTACCAGCAAGCTGGCTGGTACCAGTTGCGAGAACGGGAATCTGACTAGTCTGGTTTTGAAGTTGATTTAGACCGCTAGTTAATTGTTGGCTACCAGCAGTCAATTGTCCCACACTTTGACTGAGCGTACTGGTACCACTAGCGAGTTGACTAGAACCGCTCGTCAGTTTTGAGACGCCAGCCGTGTAAGCAGCGACGCCTTGACTGAGTTGCTGAGCGCCACTTTGCAGTTGAGTGGTGCCGGTAGTTAATTGTGATAGTTGGGCGGTTTGGTTGCTGTTGGTTGCACTAGTCAGCTGCGTATTGGCCTTGGTCAAGCCACTTTCAACCTGCGTCAGTCCTTTATTGGCCTGAGTTAACCCGGTCACCAATTGGCTCAATTGATGGTTTAAATACAGTTGGCTGATGCGACTACCACCGGGTTGGGTGACCGAGCTGACTTGTTTCACACCGGTTCGGCCTTTAAGTAGTTGGTCAGGTCATCGATGGTGCCCAAGTCGCGTTGGTTGTTCAATGACTTGTCAGCCTCAATGTAGAGGGTAGAAGGACCGGACATCCCAGCTGGATAGTGTTTTTGAATCAGGTTGTAACCGGCCTTGGATTCGATGGTATTTGGCAACTCGTCCGCGCTATTAAAGTTGAGCTTTTGCTGGCTGAACAGCAGTAGTGGGGTGATGGCGAGTAACATCAGGATCACCGTGGTTATCGTGTGGGCCATGGCCGAGCGAGACAGCCACCGCCAGATGCGGTTGGTACCGTGAGTGGCGAGGTTGCGGCTGGGCCAAAACATGGTTTGACCGAGGAGCGCCATGAAGAACGGGTTTAAGGTTAATAGAACGGCTAGCAAGACGATGACGCCCACCGCAACGCCCACTGCGGACTGGTAGAACGAGAATTTGGCGAGGGCGAGGACCGCAAATCCGATGAATACGGAGATGCCGCTGTAACCAATGGTGCGGCCCGCGTGCTTGCGGGCAACTTTGGTGGCTTCGTCAGTACTTAACCCGTTGGCAAGTTCCTCCTTAAACCGGTTATACAGCAGGATGTTGTAGTCGGTCCCGATCCCAAAGAGCACGACAACCATGAAAATCTGGGTAAAGTTAGAGATTGGAAAATCAACCTGTTGGGCGAGGTTCATCACCAGACTCGATGACACGAGGTAGGCGATGGCGACCGTCAGTAAGGAAATGATGGGCACGAGTAACGAACGGAACACGAGGATCAAGACGATGAAGATGAAGACGGCCGCGATGATTTCCGTTTTCTTTAGCCCGGCTTGCGTCGTGGTGGAAAAGTCGTCATTTAACAACGCACTCCCCGTAACGTAGGTCCGAAGCCCGCTGATGTGCAAATGCTGTCGAAGCTGTTGCGCTTGCCGGTGCACTTTAGCACTATCGGACAAACTGATCATCGCCAGTTGAGTGGTGCCATCTTTGGCGCTTAGCTGTTTTTTAGTAGCTGCGTTGTCACTGGCGCTGGTCATACTTAGGATATCTAGGTTAGCGTCCTTTTTAATTTGACGGATGCTCTGCGCAATTCGTTGATTATCCTTGGTTGTCAGCTGACCATGTTGCTTGTTAAAAACAACGATCAGTGACCGAACGCCGCGATTATTGACGGATTTGCGGTCAATCGTTTGCGCGACTTCGCTTTGAACGGATGATGGCAGGGTCACCTGACCCTTATCGCGAACGAGTCGGCTAACGTTTGGCATGGCGACCAACGCAGTGATGATCAGTGCTAACCACACTAGGGCTGCGAGGCCGTGTTTTTTGATGAAGACTTGCATGTAACTTCCCCTCTCATTGGCAAGTGATTAAATTTAGACACTTGTCTAACTAATAAGTGCATGATAAACTCGGGGCAAGTGAAATACAATTCACAAAAACGCTGACCTGCCAAAGTTTAGACAGATCAGCGAAATTGCAAAAATGAGGTGAACATGGTGAAGTATGATTTGAACAAGCGACCAACCAAGGGGGCGCAACGCACACTGCGGGCCTTTTCAAGCGCGATGTTTGAGTTACTGGAATTGAAGTCGTTTGAAGCAATCAGTGTCAATGAACTCTGCCAACGTAGTGACTATCCTCGGGCCACGTTTTATAACTACTTTGATGATAAGTACGACCTCGTGAACTATTGCTGGTACTTGTTAGCCACTGAAATTCGGGTGGGGGAAGCGCCCAAGTTATCGCCAGACGAGATTTTGGTGACCTATTTTGACCGATTGTATCGGTTCTTCGCTCACCATCACCGCCAAATGACCGCAATTTTGCAGCATAACGATATTGACGAAACGTTGATCGCCAGTTTTACGAATTACCTTAAACAAACCGTCCGGACGATTTTCCGGCAGGTACTTGGTGACCTGCAACTTAACATTCCGACAGAATTATTGGTGACGCAGTGTAGTGACACATTACTGAATCTGATTGAATGGATTTTTTTGCAGGATAAGCCGACAACATTGGATGAAGCCCACCGTTATTTGTCGATTTTGATTGGTAATTCTAAGAAAGTGGTGGTACCGGGGGTTTGTGCACCGAATGAATAGAAGTGAAAATAAAAACGGTTCTGATAATCCCACAGAAGTAGGGGTATCAGAACCGTTTTTAGATTCAAAAATTAAAGGTATTTGGCATCCATTTCATCGTCTTGAGAGGTCAAAATCTTAGGACCGTCCTTCGTGATGACCAAGGTGTGTTCGTACTGGGCCGATGGTGAGCCATCAGCGGAAGCGTAGTACTGCCATGAATCGCCAGGAATTGGCTTGGAAACAATCTGCCAAGTGCCAAGTTGACCATGGGTTCGATGGTGATGGTCATGCCTTCGCGAAGACGCAAGCCCTTACCAGCTTCGCCGTAGTGAGGGACGTTTGGTTCTTCGTGCATGGTTGGTTGAATGCCGTGGCCAATGAGTTCACGAACGTCGCCCATGTGGTTTTCGTCTTCGACGTAGTGTTGGATAGCAGCGCCAATATCACCGATCCGATTGCCGACAACGGCTTGGTCGATCCCGAGATAGAGGGCCTTCAAGGTCACGTCCATCAAGTGTTGCTTTTCAGCAGAAATCTCGCCAACCGCGTAGGTCCAGCAAGAATCACTCATAAAGCCGTCCAAGTTAACGACTAAGTCAACGGCTACGATATCACCGTTTTTGAGTAGGAGGTCTTTACGAGGCGTAGCGTGAGCCACTTCATCGTTAACGCTGACACAGGTCGCGTATTTGTAACCTTCAAAACCCTTTTCTTCGGCTTTAGCGCCGTGTTCTTCAATGTACTTGTTTGCGAATTTTTCGATGTCCCAAGATGAGATCCCGGGCTTGATAATGTCGCGTAGGCCCTTGTGGACGCCGGCAAGAATTGCGCCAGACTTGCGCATCATATCAATTTCACGTGCTGATTTTAATGTAATCAAATTTCTGACTCCTTTTAATTTGGCTTCTCTACTAATGTACACCTTTTTGATGGGTTCTGCTAGATATAGCAATTTGAGACGGAAATGCATAGCGGAAAAGGCGAGATTGTTAAGTATCAAGTTTGTTAATTAACGCCAATACCGCTGTCGTTTGTGTCCAGCGACAGTGTGCGGAGCGAGACGGGTTGAGAGCGTAGTGTAATGGT
>NZ_BBAD01000105.1 GCF_001311075.1 Secundilactobacillus similis DSM 23365 = JCM 2765 | reverse complement strand
ATTTCTTTCTAATATTTGCAAAATGCTAAAAAATTTGCTCATTATTTAACTTCTTAATTACTATTTACTCTACGATTTCGCCGAATAAAAAACTGACCCTCACTTTTTAAAAGGGTCAGTTTCTTTATCTTAAAAATCTTCAGTTAATCCAATCAGTCCGTACTAGTAAAATCGAATAACCATTTAGCACTCCCATTGTTATATTGATCTAGACCATAAACTCCTTCCTGAGTCGATAAGTGTCGATCATAAGTTGCATCACTTGCCCAGTTAAAGCTACCAGCATCCGTTTCACCTTGGGCAACTTGATAAGTTAAGATTGCCGTTGCAATTTTATCGTTAATTGACCCCGTACTATCTGTCAACTCAATGCCACAGGCAGTAAGACCCGCAAGCACCATGCTGTTTGAGCTCGAATTAGCCTCTCCATAAAGTGAGTTACTGTCGTAAATATTACCATCTGCTTGTAAGAACCCGTTTTCAGTACTAGTAATGGCATTGGCTGCCGTTGTCACAGCAGTTTTAACCGTTGCCGTGTCAATATCGCTCACTGTAGAGGTTCCATTAGCATATGGCGCTAGCGCTTGGAGAACCATCCCGTTAACGTCCGTAATGCCGCCGTAGCTATCTTTCCAATACCCAGAATTTGTCTGTTCGTTATTGTTAGTAGGATCGACACCCTGTAGTGCCAGTAATTGATTTATGGCTGTCTTGATTTCATCATCATAGGTTGCATCATCACTCTCTAATTTCATAGAGGTTAATGCCGCAATACCATACGAGAGCGCATAGACATCTGGATTCCCGTCTGTAAGTCCATCAACCATTAAACCAACTAGATCAGTAGTTGAATCATTCGTCGTGCTTGGTACCGCTGTCAATTGGTCTGGCGAATAACCGGCTGCTAATAAGCCTAGGATATCACGTTCGTAATCCGTAGTTTGTGGTTTTGTTGCTAACGAAGCTCCATCACTATACCCGGCCTCAATATTTTGGATAATTGTCGCCTTTAATCCATCGATATCTGTATCGTCAGCCGTCCAAGCATCGCTAAGCCCACTTTGATTCAAAGCAACTGCATCCCAAGCATCCAGTGAAGCATGATCCAACGTATTCTTGAGCCAATCAACGCCATACGCAATATTTTGAGTTACAGTCACCGCAGCAACCTGTTTCGTCGCCGTTGCCGAATGCTTTGCCAGCATCTTCACCGAACTAGTATCACTTGCTTTAGCCGTTGTAGTCACTTCTGCCGCGTTGGCAGTTGTCACACTAGTTACACTAGAAACTATCGTTGCACCCAGTAAGCTTGAGAACAGAATTGCGCTAGTAACCATCTTCTTAGTAGTTTTAATCGTCATCATAATAATTGCCTCCTAAATTTTTAATGTCCACAGTGTCGAGCATCGGTGTTTGGACTTTCATTTTTGTCGTTTTTGCATGGATCGCCTTCCTTCTGTTAGTGGATTAACAGGACGGACTACTCAGGCGGCTTTAAAGTTATGTTGGTCGTCTTTTGTAAGTTCGTTCGTTTTTTGTTGTAATAATCTTATAATTTTTATAAGTCATTTGTCAATAATTAATTTGATTAATTAATCATATATTGCATAATTCAGACTAAAAGTTCATTAGCTCATCCATTGGTACAACAGAGATAGTTTGTCTGATTAACAAGTTTGAAATTTATTAAAAAAATTATTTTAATTTCATAATTCGAGGACTTTTACAGACATTTTGACGCATTAGTTTGATATTTTCTTGAAAATCTGTTTAAAAAAATACATATTCGATTTTTCGACATATTAATTTAGCAATCATCTTTTTTCGCTTAATAATACTTGAAGGTCAAAAATCCATTAATTACTTTAACTTTTTTTGAATATTTAATGTATATTAATGCAAATCTAAATTCACAGATTATTCACACTTTCTTCTAGAAAAAGACTATCATTTTTATTATCAAAAGTTTTCATAAAATCTTATAGTATCTATTAAGCTACTTTTTAATTCTGAGTTGCCATCACCTAATCCGATCACCATCTATGTAGCTTATTCTGACAACCGTTCCACAATGGTTTCACCAATATCACGCAAACCGTCACCATTATCCAACACTTTCGAGCAATCGAATTACCCGTTACCGCTAACGTCGCTTACATTTTGCTTTCAAAGCCCAATTCAGACATCTTCCCAGCAAGTGATTCATTTTAATTCATTTGATTGGTTATGTTCAAAATCAAACACTAACCATTCCATTACCCGAATTTTCTCCAAAAAAGTCGACAAAAAAATAGCATCGCCAATTCCAATATTAGGAATCCGCGGTGCTATCCACATTAAACTGAGTGACTCAGTTCATTGAAATTACTTTTGTAACGTAAAGATGTAGTAAGATGCTGGGGCCTTACCAACTGATAACTTAACCCGTTGGTTCTTGCTGTTAACCAGCACAAACTTGTTCTTGGCGGTAAAGCGCATGTAGAACGTAGACTTGTCGCCGTTCTTGGCTTTAACGTTAACCTTCCAGAAAGTTGGTGTCTTAGCATCAACGCTGTAAGTGGCGTTCTTAACTGGGTGAGCCGTCTTCTTGCCGTAAGTGACGTATTCGTTCAAACCAGTCTTTTGGCTGAAGTCAAACTTCATTGCCCAACCCTTGTAAGTCTTAGTCTGCCAAGTCCCAGTTGGGGTGCTAACCTTGAAGCTAGCAGCCTTGCTGGTTGTCTTGGATGACGTGGTTGACTTAGTCGTGGTCGTCTTAGAACTAGTCTTTGAACTAGTCGTGGTCGTCTTCGTCGTAGTCGTCTTAGGACTTTGAACGGTGATAATCCGGTAGAAGTAGTGCTTCGTCGTTGTGTTACGAGCGTAAACGTAGATCTTGGTACCGGCCTTCAACTTAGAAGACAATTTAACGGTGTAAGCACCGGTCTTCTTAGAAGCGGTTGACGTCGCAATCGTCTTGTTCTTAGCGTTACGAACGATGATTGACACACCCTTCGTCGCCTTCCCAGTGATCTTAGTAGAGGTACTGTAAACCGAGTTTACCTTCAAACTTGGGCTATTAGTAGCTACCGTTGTCGTCTTGGTTGCAGCTGAGGCTTGGGTAGACGTTGCTAACCCTAAGAACCAAATACGGCAACTAAGCTGGCTGTTAATACGGCCAATTTCTTCATAAATTCTCGCTCCCTTTATTTTCTGTCTCAATGCATGACGCATCAAGCTTCATTACCAGCGTTGAGTATAACCCGTTGACCGGTTAATTCCAAGTGATTTCTAAAAATATTTAGAACTTTTTAATCGCTTGTTCCGATGCTCATAATTGAGCAATTAAAAAGCGCCTATGCACGGCAGACCGCACTTAGCGCTAACTTACTGGTTGGTGTTCGATTACGTGCCCGTTGTCACCAGCATTAGCCGGTACTCCCGGCCATTCGCCTCAAACGGATCCGACAACTGCTGTCCGGGTTGGAAGTACACTTCGATCTTCTGGTAGACCTTCCCCTTATGATCCGCCAACTCCAAATGAACGCCATACTGATCCATCCGAAACGGGCTCTTCATCACGAGGTAGTTAAAGCTAGTCCCATCCTGATAACGCTGAGTCCGGGGGCGTTCAAGTTGTAGCGGCACTGAAATGATCTCCATGGCGGGTGCGACTTCCTTTCGTTTGGTGAAATTACTTCTATAGTATTATATCAACAAATTGGTTGTTCTGTTGTTTACGAGGTTTGGCTCGACTTGTCTAATTAACGTCAGTCGTTACGATACCGCAGTAAGCCGTTTAGTTAAGCACTTGAGATGATCCGCGAAGGTGGCCGTACTGCACCAATGTGAGATGGAGGTGGCGGCTAGGTCCATGCTGTGTCGCGATGATGGGTGGTTGTTGGTGTTCTTCCGACAACCGCCCATCATCGGGGACGACTCTAAGACTCGCGCGAACTTTGGCGAGGCTTAGAGTCGAGGGCTGAGACCGCCCTTCGGCTCAGGCCGGTCCCCACAGCTTGAACCTAGCCGCCACCGGAATCGTCAGCTCAAACAAAAAACTGCATCCCGGAAATCTCGACATGCAGTCTAACAACTTATCAATTAAAGCACGTTACTAGCCAAAATCGCATCCACAACCTCTTCCGGTGTGAGTTCATCCGTTTGGATCTCAACATCGCTAACGCCGTGGTAGCGCGCATCACGTTCACCCTTCAAGTCAACTAGGCCGTCTAACCCCAGTTCCTTGACCAGTGGCCGGTCAGTATCATCCGCTAACCGGTCCATAATCGTCTCCGGCTTCACGTTGAGTAAGATCACTGGCACCGGACTCGCCTTCAGCAGGTCAAAGTTAGCGGGTTGAATCGGTGTTCCACCACCAGTGGAGAGAATTCCTGAAGTATTTTCCAACACGTCCGCTAAGGTGTCGTGTTCCATTTGGCGAAAGCTGGCTTCACCCTCGTCGTCGAAAATTTGTTGGATACTCTTACCGGCGCGGTCAACGATCACGGCGTCTAAGTCGCGTTGAGTCGTGCCTAAGCGTTGGGCTAATAACTGCCCCACCGTGGTTTTACCGCTACCCATGAACCCTACTAAAATGGCTTTCATTTGTTGTTTCCTCCCTCATGGCTGTCTAGCCGTTGTCGAACCGCCTGGGCGTGCTCGAAAAATTGGTAAATCTGTGGCTCATCGCGGTGCTGAATCGCCGTTTGAATCGTTTGAAGCGCGTCTATGTACGCCGTTAGCTGAGTGGTGATGGCTTCGGAATTGCTCAGCATAATGGCAGTCCACATGGTTGGATCTGAACCCGCGATCCGGGTCGTACTCTTAAAGCCCCCGGCCGCGGCGTTCAGGCCAACGGGGTCGTGTTGCAGCTGTTGGGCTGCGGTATTAACAAGGTTAGCGGCTAAAACGTGGGGCACGTGGCTAATTTCACTCACCAGCGCATCATGCTCCGTGGCGCTCATGGTGACCCAGTTCAGCGAAGCAGGGGCGAGGAAGCGTTTAAATGCCGCCGTTTGGGCAGCCGTCTGCCACCCCGTCACCAAGAAGTAGGTGGCGCCATCAAACAAGTCAACCCGCCCGGAACGGCCCCCAGTTTGGTGGGAGCCCGCCATCGGGTGGCCGCCCATAAAGGCCACGTGGCGCGCACGTAACCCTTCAGCAGCCTGCATGACCTGCGTTTTGGTGCTACCGACATCCGTCACTAAGACGTCCGCTTTCAGCGGTAAGTTTGCCAGTTCTTTCAGTTGTTGGACGATTATGGAAACCGGTCCGGCCAGTACGATCATATCGGCCCGGCCAGCCGCCTCCGTCAACGTCACGCGTTCATCGACCAAATGTTGGTCGACCATAAACTGGCTCGTATCGTCGTTTGGATCGGCGCCTAAAATGGTTGGCGCTTCATCGCTTTGTTTCATCACTCGGGCAATCGAACTACCGATCAACCCTAACCCGCTAATTAATACCGTTGTCAACGCCACGTCACTCCCTTACAGTAGTTGGTCTAAATCATCGAAGAATTCAGGGTACGAGATGCCAACGCTTTCGGCACCCTTCAACGTCAACGGTGTGTCAACGAGCAAGGCTGCGACCCCTAAAACCATCCCGATTCGGTGATCATCGTGGGCATCTAGTGCTGTATCCGTTACGTGCCATGGTTGGCGTCCGTCGATCACAAACCCGTCTGGTAACTCTTCAATGGCAATCCCTAATTTCTTAAATTCCTGAACGATAGCGCTGATCCGGTCCGTTTCCTTGACCCGTAACTCTTCAGCACCGGTCACCTTGCTGACACCGTTCGCCTTAGCGGCTAATAAGGCCACCAGTGGCAATTCGTCGATCACGGCGGGAATTTGTTCCTTCCCGATCTCAATCGGCTTTAAATCGGTTGCTTCGATGATTAAATCGCCAATGGGTTCCCCATCGGTTGGCGTAGTGTTAATGGTGACTTTGCCGCCCATTTGTTGCAGGATTTCCAGCAAGCCGGTCCGGGTCTTGTTTAAGCCAACGTCCTTCAACGTGATCTTAGAACCGGGTACCAAGCTAGCAGCAACCATGAAGAAGGCGGCTGATGACATATCACCAGGCACCGTCATCGTTTGGCCGGTCATGTGAGGCTGTGGTTGAACGGTGATGGTCACACCATCGTCAGCGGTTTGAACGTCGGCACCAAACGCCGTCAATATGCGTTCCGTGTGGTCCCGAGTTGGCAACTGTTCAATTAAGGTACTTGGCGTTTCAGCTTGTAACGCCGCTAAGATCAACGCACTCTTCACTTGCGCGCTGGCAACCTTTAATTGGTAGTTCACCGCGTGTAACTTAGTGCCCTTTACCGTCACCGGCAAGTGACCGTCAGTCGTGTCGATTTTAGCGCCCATTTGCGCCAAGGGTACGCTGACCCGTTTCATCGGCCGCTTCGATAACGAAGCATCGCCAATCAACGTGCTGTCAAATGGTTGTCCTGCCAGCAACCCCATGATCAAGCGGGTCGTGGTCCCGGAATTACCCATATCAAGCGGTTGGTCACTGGCCTTCAACCCGTGCAAGCCAACCCCTTGAATCTTAACCGTGGTGCCTTCGCGTTCAATGGGTACCCCGAGTTGTTTAAATGCATTGAGGGTCGACAAACAGTCCGCTGACGTTAAGAAGTGGGTCAACGTCGTCTGTCCCTCACTGATCGCACCAAACATGATGCCACGGTGCGAAATACTTTTATCGCCTGGTACAACGAGCTCGCCGTGTAGGCCAGCTGCTGGTTTTCCTTTAAGGGTCTTCATGTTTACGTGCCTCCAAGTTTAATAGTTCATTAAGTCGTTTTAGTAGTTAGTTAGTTCGTCTTTGTAGGCGGCTAATTGTGCTTTCAAGCGGTCCATGTTGCTGGCATCGAAGGTATCGGTGATGGCTTTAGCCAATTCGATGGCAACGATACTTTCGATGACGATTGATGCGGGCACGATGGCTGTCGTGTCGGAGCGTTCCACACTGGCCTTCTTCACTTCTTTCGTGTTCACATCGACACTTTGAAGTGGCTTGTAGAGGGTTGGAATGGGCTTCATGGCTGCCTTAACGATGATTGGCATGCCGTTAGTCATCCCGCCTTCAAAGCCGCCCAAGTGGTCAGAACCACGGGTGAAGCCGTCACCATCGTGCCAGTCGATTTCGTCCATCACTTGGCTCCCGAAACTAGTAGCGGCCTTGAAGCCGTCGCCGATTTCGACACCCTTCATGGCGTTCATACCCATCACGGCACCGGCTAACTTGGCGTCTAACTTGGTGTCCCAGCTAATGTAGCTACCCAATCCGGCAGGCACGTTGGTGGCAACGACTCGGATGATGCCGCCCAAGGTATCGCCATCCTTCTTGGTCTTGTCGATCAAGTCGTGGATCTCATCGACCTTAGTTGCGTCTACGATACGGAGGTCGTTGCTGGTGATGGTTTCTTGAATCTTCGCAACGTCCAACGGTGCTTGGTCATCCGCGCTAACGGCACCAATTTGTTGTACGTAGCCAACCAGTTGGATGCCTAACTGTTCGAGGAATTGCTTGCAAACCGCACCGATTGCGACCCGAATGGCCGTTTCCCGGGCTGATGACCGTTCAAGGACGTTTCGGAGGTCGCGGTGGCCGTATTTCATCCCACCAACCAAATCGGCGTGGCCTGGACGAGGCCGGTTCACTTGACGTAACGTGTTTTCAGCATCCTCTTCAGCAGTTGGATCCATGATCTTGCCCCAGTGGGCGTGGTCGCGGTTGTTGACGACTAAGGCGATTGGTGAGCCCATCGTGATCTTGTGACGAACGCCGCCGACAATGGTGACTTCATCGTGTTCGATCTTTTGACGACTGCCTCGGCCATAGCCGCCTTGGCGCGCTGCCAGTTGGGCGTTAATCGCGTCGATGTCTAATTTTAATCCGGCTGGTAGGCCTTCGATGATCCCGGTCAATTGGAGACCGTGTGATTCGCCTGCTGTTAAGTAATTCATGTGATGTGTCCTTTCTTGGAACGTCAATTTTTTAGTTGTGTTTGTTGGAAGTTAGTGAGTGGTGTCGCGCGCTGCGGTTAAGTCATCCTGATACTCTCTAGAATTGCGCATGATGTGTTGGTAAATATCACGCATGTATTTGCGCGTCGCCGGATTCGGATCCAGTTGGGCAACCCGATCAAGGACTTGATCTTCGCGACCGTGATCCATGACGGGCAAGTTCGCCGTCCGCTTGGCCTCGTTGACCATCGTGACCGCGTCAAACCGTTGCGCTAAGAGGCCGACGATCTGTTGGTCCAATGTATTGATCCGCTGGCGGGCCACCGTCAGCATTTTAGGCTGTTCTGAAGTTGATTCCGTTGATTTTGTCACATTCACTCACTCCTTATGATAAATAAAAAAACCAGCTAGACAAGGTATCCAGCTGGTTGCTTGTTTTATCCGTGATGGAATAATGACAACTCAGCTAGATTAACACGTCTAGCTGGGCACGACAACTTACGGCTTAGCTTTAGACGCGAACGCGATGGTTGGGCGTCCGCATCGAAACTGCGGACGCTAACTAAAGTAATAGCCGTAATAAAACGCATTAACTTGGGTTAGTGTGGTTGTCATGTGTCATAAGTCCCTTCCTGTAAATATTGGTTTAATTAAAACATATTAATTTTTGTTCGTCAATGCTAATTTGATTTTAATTATTCTTGGTGGTGGGTTGGTGGGGAATAAAAGATAGTGGTTTGGTTGCTTAAACACTCATTAGTGTTGTTGTTAGCTGATTATGGTTGTTGCGTTACTGAGTGGTTTTGGCGACGTACTTTGCTACTACATTGTTTTCGGCGCCACTGGGACTTAGCGTTCCGCAAGTCAATTACTTAGTGAAGTTTGCTTAGGTTGGTTCGTTCTGGCAACCGCGCCGAAACGTGCTGCGCAAAACTGAGAGCTA
>NZ_BBAD01000104.1 GCF_001311075.1 Secundilactobacillus similis DSM 23365 = JCM 2765 | reverse complement strand
GAACTGCATGCAAGGCGACATCGATAAACCCGCCAGGCCCGGGCGCTTCACCGATGTCGCCTTGCACACTGCTCTCAACCCGTCTCGCTCCGCACACTATCGCTGGACACAAACGTAAATAACCATCTAAATTCAAAATACGCAAAAAACCGGAAACTCTCCTTCGAGAATTTCCGGTTTATCACCATTTAGGTCGACAGCTAATCAAATGCGAAACTCACATTTACATCAGAAATCTACCATAATATGGTGGCTTATTGTTCACTATTTACCAAATTCGATTGGTGCCACGTACGCATCGATTGGATGAGCATCCGTCAACGCACGAACATCGGCCCGAACTTGATCCAAGACTTGGTCATCTTCTGGATGTTCAACTGCGGTTACGATCAGTTCAGCAACGCGCTTTGCATCTGCTTCCTTGAAGCCACGAGTTGTAATGGCTGGCGTTCCTAAACGAATCCCAGACGTCTTAAATGGACTCAATGGTTCGTTTGGAATAGATTCCTTGTTAGTGGTGATCATAACAGAATCCAGCAGTTCTTGCGTCTGCTTACCGTTCAACGTTGTCTTGGTCAGATCAAGGGTCATCAAGTGGTTATCAGTGCCACCTGAAACAACCCGGATATGTTCTGACGCATTGAAGACGGCTGCCATGGCTTGCGCGTTCTTAACGATTTGTTCTGCGTAATCCTTAAATTCAGGTTGGGCATCTTCGAGTAACGCGATGGCCTTCCCGGCAACCACATGCTCTAATGGACCACCCTGAGTGCCAGGGAAGACGGCAGAATTGATCTGCTTTGCGTACTTTTCTTGTGACAGGATCAACCCACCACGAGGGCCACGCAACGTCTTGTGGGTCGTTGTGGTGACCACGTCAGCGATGCCAACTGGGTTAGGATGAACCCAGCAGCCACTAAACCGGCGATGTGCGCCATATCGACCATCAAGTAAGCACCGACTTCATCCGCAATGTCACGGAAAGCTTGCCAGTCGATGATCCGGCTGTAGGCTGAGGCCCCAGCGACGATCATTTGAGGCTTCACCTCTTTAGCAAGCTCGCGGATCATATCAAAGTCGAGTAATTCAGTTTCTGGATTCAAACCGTAGCTGTAAGCCTCGTAAAGCTTACCACTAAAGTTGACCTTGGCCCCATGACTCAAGTGGCCACCAGAATCCAAGCCCATTCCCAGAATTGTATCCCCAGGCTTCAAGAAAGCCGCGTACACGGCTTGGTTTGCTTGGGAGCCGGAGTGTGGTTGCACGTTGGCATATTCTGCGTGGAACAACGTCTTAGCCCGTTCGATCGCCAAGTTTTCGACAACGTCGATGTACTCGTTACCACCATAGTAACGCTTTGAAGGATAGCCTTCAGAGTACTTGTTGGTCAAAACGGAACCTTGAGCAGCCCGAACTGCGGGCGACACGATATTTTCAGAAGCGATTAACTCAATATTATGCTGTTGGCGGTCCTGTTCTTGACTAATGGCCTGCCATAACTTCGGATCTTGTTCTTGATAACTCACACAATCAGCTCCTTGGCATTTGATACGTTAAGTTTATCAAACTTAGGGCTAAAAGCAAAGGGTCTAGACCGTAAAAACCAAACAAAAGGCAAAACGGGCCTATTGTTCGTTCGTAAAATGCATCCCACCGGCTGATTTATCTAACCGGTTCATGTAAGCGGCACCAAGCCCTTCATTGGCGAATCCAGCCGTTAAAATATAGGCGACTTCTGACTCAGTATCAAAATGACGTAACCCCGCAAATAACCGGTGGGTGGCCGAAGCAACGTCTGCACCTAATGAATAGACTTCAACGTTCGCCGGAATGGTTAACTGGGCCAATTGACCGTCAGTGGCCATTAAGCCGACAGTCCCGGCTTGTTGACCGGCCCACGTCATGGCTGCCTTAAAGTCATCAACGGAATCTACGATTTCAACCTGGGCGCTTGGCGCGTAATGCTTGTATTTCATCCCCGGGGCCTTCGGAATTTCATTTTTACCGACATGATGATGGTCGGCTTTCACGTCACCGATAACGGCTTCCAGTTCGGCAACGGTTACGGCACCCGGTCGTAAAATCGTCGGCACGTCAACCGACATATCGATGATCGTTGACTCGACGCCGACCGTCGTTGGGCCATCATCCAAAATACCCGCAATCTTCCCCTTTAAGTCGTGATAAACGTGTTCCGCTAAAGTTGGGCTTGGCTTGCCAGACGTGTTAGCAGATGGCCCAACAATTGGCACCCCTGCCGTTTCAATCAATGATAACGTTGCCTGACTAGCTGGCATCCGAAATGCGGCAGTTGATAACCCACCAGTCACGACCTTAGCGAGTGCGTTAGGTTGTAGCGGTAACACGATTGTCAACGACCCTGGCCAGAACTTCGCAATCAACTGCTTGACCTGTTCCGTTAGTGGTTGCGCAAACCGCTCAACCATTGCAACTGACGACACGGTCACGATCAATGGGTTATCACTAGGCCGGCCCTTTGCTTGGTACACCTTACCCACTGCCGTTTCATTGGTTGCATCCGCACCCAATCCGTAAACTGTTTCAGTCGGAAAGGCGACGAGTTCGCCCTGGTTCAATAACGCCGCTGCCGCTTTGATCTGATCGGCATGGTCAGCATGATAAATCGTTGTTTCCATAGTTGTCTTCTCCTCGTTTATTAGTTTGATCTCACATCGCCACGTGTAGCATCCGGTCATGGCCCGCAATATCTTGGCGAGCCGTGACGGTAGCGGTCGGGAATCGTTTTTCAAATAACGTCGTCAGCGCCTCACGCTGCTGGAACCCATACTCTAGGAATAGGTGGTGTGTCGTGGCGACTCCGGTTGCTAATTGAGCTGCTAGTTGTTCATACAATGCCAATCCGTGGTGGTCAGCAAACAATGCCATGTGCGGTTCGCTAGCTAACACGTCCGCGTCCATCACTGATGCTTCCTCTGGGTCGATATAAGGTGGGTTGCTAATAATGGCGTCAAGCGCTTGACCGGTAACGGGCTGTAATAAGTCCCCCTGTTTGAAAGTAACGTCTAGGCCTAACGCTGTGGCATTTTGACGCGCCACCCCCAATGCCCCCTCGGATAAATCACTAAGGGTCACTTGCCAAGCAGGCCGTTCCGCCTTCAAGCTCAACCCAATCGCCCCGCTGCCCGTGCCAACATCTAGGATGCGTTGTGACGTCTGAGGCAGGATCGCTAACGCCCATTCGACGAGTTCTTCCGTCTCTTGCCGGGGGATCAACACGTTTTCGTCTACTTTAAACGACCGACCGTAAAACGGCGCTGTCCCGACAATGTACTGTGGTGGTGTGCCAGTCGCATACTGCCGAATTGCGGCCTGATAACGGTCCAATAAGGCTTCCGGCACGTCTTTTCGATAGTGCAACAGCAAGTGGGTTTGATCCAACCCACTAAGCTCCTGTAACAAATACGTTGCCGCGGATTCGTCCAGTTGTTGGTCACTTAAAAACAAAGAAGCCCACCTCTGAGCTTCAAGGTAGGTCATCTTAGCCATTATTCAGCTGCTCCATCTTCTGGGTTTGATCATAGAGGATCAATGCGTCAATGACGTCATCTAAGTCCCCGTTCATGATTTTATCCAGCTTGTTCAGCGTTAAGCCGATTCGGTGATCCGTCACCCGGTTTTGAGGGTAGTTGTAAGTCCGGATCCGTTCAGAACGGTCCCCGGTCCCAACGGCTGATTTTCGTTGTTCGTCGTAGGCACTTTCTTCTTGTTCACGGTAGTAGTTGTAAACCCGTGACCGTAAGATTTGCATGGCCTTCGCCCGGTTTTGTTGTTGTGACCGTTCGTCTTGCATGGCAACAACGATTCCCGTTGGTAAGTGGGTCATCCGCACAGCAGAACTGGTCTTGTTGATATGTTGACCACCAGCACCAGATGACCGGTAAACGTCAGTCCGGATATCCTTAGGATCAATGTCAATATCAACGTCTTCAGCTTCAGGCATTACCCCAACAGTGGCAGTTGACGTGTGCAACCGGCCGGCTGATTCAGTAACTGGCACCCGTTGAACACGGTGAGCGCCACTTTCATACTTGAGCTTTGAGTAAACCTTGTTCCCACTGATCAACATGACGATTTCCTTGAAACCACCAACTTCAGTTTCGTTACGGTCGACCACTTCAACGGACCAGCTGCTTTTCAGCGTAGCGGGAGTACATGTCAAATAAGTCTGCAGCAAACAGACTGGCTTCGTCACCACCGGCGGCCCCATGAATTTCCATCACGATGTTCTTGTCATCGTTAGGATCCTTTGGTAAGAGCAATAACCGAATCTTGTCTTCCAATGCGGTCTTTTGAGGTTCTAATTCCTTCAGCTCTTCTTTGACAACTTCGGTCATCTCATCGTCAAGCTTTTCGCGTAACATCTCGTTGTCATCGTTGATTTGGCTCACAACGTTTTGGTATTGGCGATAAGCTTCAACCGTATCGCGAAGATCCGCCTCTTCCTTTGAGAGTTCCATGAAGCGGCGGGTATCCGCAATCACTTCTGGGTCACTGATCAATTCGTTTAATTCGTCGTAGCGGTCCACAACGGCTTGTAATCTGTCGAACATTTCGTCCATTATCTGTCTCCTATTCTCCTAACATGGTCAATGGTGGATGGTAATAGTGCTTCCGGCATACCGGATAGTACGCTTCATTGCCACCAATTTGTACTTGTTCACCCTCATAGACGGGTTGGTTGTCGTGAAAACGCAGGTTCATCGTGGCTTTTTTAGCACAGAACCAGCAGATCGTCTTCATTTCTTCCAATTTATCCGCGTAAAGCAACAGGTATTTTGACCCCTCAAATAACTCATTGCGAAAATCGTTTTTAAGCCCAAACGCCATTACTGGGATCTTTAACTCATCCACGATTTGAGCAAGTTGAAAAACGTGCTCCTTCGTCAAGAACTGAGCCTCATCGATCAACACGCAGTTGGCCTTTGGATTAATAGCTTTCACACGATCAAAAACGTTATCCTCATCAAAAATCGGGATTGCTTCGCGCTTCAAGCCGATTCGACTCGAAACCAGCCCCACACCGTCCCGATTATCCGTGCCACTGGTCATGATGATGACCGGCTTATTTTGTTCTTCATAGTTGTGGGCAACCTTCAAGATCTCGATGGTCTTACCACTGTTCATCGCACCGTACTTAAAAAATAATTGTGCCACTGGTCTCAGTCTCCACTCTTCACAAATTTCTTATCTATTATAGCGGATATTGGGGGAAAAATACAGAGTGGGACTCGAAACGTTTTGGGAGCGGAGTGTAAGGGCGTTTGATGGAAGTGCCGGGCCTGGCAGTTTCATTAAACGCCCTTACATGCAGCTCCCAATTTCGAGGCCCACGTTTCGCCTAAAAGCACCCCATCGGCAGCATCCTAACGGTTCAGAAACCCCAAAACAAATCAGCCAAAACAGCGCCGAAAATTGCTGCCACCATCGCCAAATTAACCTATCTCTCCAATTAATTTCAACAACAACTCACACCCATAATCCTTAATTTAATGCAAAATTAGCTTCAATCTCACCCACAACGCAAAAACATGGTAAAATATATGCTTGATGTTACGGGATGATTTAAGTTGGTTATAAGGTACTTCACCGTCATGACCAACCCCAAATCCACGCATTGAGCAGATTAGACTGTTCACTAATTTAACGATAAAAACCGGCACCCTTCGTTGCGCCGAACTGATATAAGGAGAATTCACCATGACATTACGTAGTCATTTTGCCACCTTCGCGGGTCGGTCATCTTACTGGTTCCTACATACTTTTTTAAAGGGTGGGAGTTCACTTCCGGGCAAGATCACCACTAAAATCGATCCCGATATTTTAAAACACCTGGGTCAAAACTACGACGTGGTCGTGATTACCGGGACCAACGGTAAGACGCTGACCACTGCGTTGACGGTGCGAGTCTTACAGCAAAAGTACCCCGATATTTTGACCAACCCAACTGGCTCAAACATGGAACAAGGCATCGTGACGACCTTTTTGCGGGCACCAAAGGCCAAGGGCAAGCGTCCAATCGCCGTCCTAGAAGTTGATGAAGCTAACGTCATCAAGGTCACGCGCTACATCAAACCGAAAGCCTTTGTTTTCACCAACATCTTCCGGGATCAAATGGATCGTTATGGTGAAATCTACACAACTTACCAAAAAATCATCGATGGCGTGGCGCTGGCGCCCGAAGCCACGATCATTGCCAACGGCGATGCCCCAATTTTCCACTCCAAGAACTTGCCTAATCCCATCATCTATTATGGTTTCCGGCACCAACCGGAGCAAGACATCAAGGCCAAGCCGAACACGGATGGCGTCCTTTGTCCCAACTGTCAGCACATTCTCCACTATCGTTACATCACTTACAGTAATTTAGGCAAATACTTCTGTCCGAACTGCGGCTTTGAACGACCAGTGTTAACACACGCCGTTACTGAGCTCGGCGAAATGACACCAACCAGCTCCGCCTTTAACGTTGACCAACACCCGATGAAGATTGAAATTGGTGGGTTGTATAACATTTACAACGCACTGGCTGCCTACTCAGTGGGTCGCTTCTTCGGCGTTGAACCTGAGGAGATCGAAGCGGCATTTAGCGAAGACAAAAAAGTGTTCGGTCGCCAAGAAGTGATCGACCTGGATGGTAAGAAGGTCACGTTAATCTTAGTGAAAAACCCAGTTGGCTTAAACCAAGTGCTGGATATGATCGCCACCGACAAGGAACCATTCTCCTTTGTTGGTTTGTTAAATGCGAACTACGCGGACGGTATCGATACTAGTTGGATCTGGGATGGCAACTTCGAAAAACTACCGAAGTTAAACATTCCGGCCTTCATCACCGGTGGCGAACGTTATAAAGATATCACTTTCCGTTTGAAGGTTGCTGGGGTGCCGGAAGATAAGCACCAAATCGTACCCGAACTCAGTAATGTTGTCGAAAAGATTAAGACTTTGCCAACCGAACACGTTTATGTTTTGGCAACTTACACAGCTGTGTTACAATTACGGAAATTATTAGCCGATCAGGGCTATATCAAGGAGGGAATGGGCGAATGACCTATGAACTAAATGTGGCTCACCTTTATGGCGACCTGATGAACACTTATGGGGATGTGGGAAACATTCTCGCATTAAACTATTACGCAAAACAAATGGACGTCCATTTGAACGTTCAAGTTGTCAGTCTCGATCAACCCTTCGATGCTGACCAAACTGACCTCGCTTTCTTTGGTGGTGGTCAAGACTTTGAACAAGTCATCGTGTCAAAGGATATCCAAGGTAAGAAGCAGGCCCTCACCGATTTTATCGAAGATGATGGCCCGGTGTTAGCAATCTGTGGTGGCTACCAACTACTGGGACACTACTACATCGATGCTAAGGGTGATAAGATTCCTGGCATCGGCGCCATGGATCATTACACTCTGGCTCAGGATAACAACCGATTTATCGGCGATATCGTCATCAAAAACGAAGAAACCGGCGAAACCTACCACGGCTTTGAAAACCATCAAGGGCGCACCTTCCTCGGTGAAGGCGAACGCCCATTAGGTAACGTGCTCGAGGGCCACGGTAACAACGGTGACGACCAAACAGAAGGCGCCATCTACAAGAACGCCTTTTGTTCTTACTTCCACGGCCCAATCTTGACGCGGAACGGTAATTTGGCAAAACGGTTACTCGTTGCCGCTCTCAAGCGCCGCTATCCAGACGCTGACTTGGCTCAACAAGAGGCCTTACCAATTGCAGCCACTTTCTAATTGAACACAAAAACGACGCTAGCTTGCGATTTCCGCAGTGCTAGCGTCGTTTTTTAATTGGCTTGGGTGGCTTTTTCAGCCAAATACGTGTTAATGAGTGCGTTACGCCGCTCCAAGAAACGAATATTCGGCGCCTTGGGATGAACGCGGTTAGATAAAAAGACCAGCCTTGATGCGTGGTTAAATCTAAAACCAGCGCCGTTCCGGTGTAACCACTGTGCCAAATACAGTTATGGGTTGTCGGAACTTTAGTCGGCAACAACGCCCACCCAAACGAGCGCCATTGATGCCGCAACGGCGTTTGGTCTTGACTCAACTCGCTTAGAAATGACGCTGGCATTGGTGCGCTTTCACCACCAGTCAGCATGGCTTGTTCAAACCGAACTAAATCATCACTCGTCGCAAACAACCCCGCTGATCCGCAGTGGCGCTGGAGCACAAACGCTTTAGGATCATGTGCAACGCCACGAATGACACCTCGAGTTGCAGACACCTCCGTAGGCACGCAATTTTGGGCGTCTAACGGCGTAAAGGTACTATCCTGCATGCCTAGCGGTGTCAGCACATGTTGCGCAATCAACGTTTGAATTGGCGCTCCTAGGATAGCTTCTGCAATCCAACCTAGGAAAATGAAGTTAATATCCGAATAAACCATTTTAACGTTGAAGTTCTCACCCACGTGCAACGTCAACAGTGCATCATGTAATTCCGCTGCACTAAGTTTATCACGATGCGGAATGTACCCGGTGATGCCTGACGTATGCGTCAGTAGATGCCGAACTGTCACCTGCGGATACCGCCACTTCGCGAGATATTTGCTGACAGAATCCGTCAGTGCCAATTGGCCTGCCGCAACCAACTGCAAGATGACATTCGTCGTGCCAACAACCTTTGTTAACGAGGCAACATCGTAAAGTTGACCTGCACGCAACGGTTCATATCCAGGAACCAACGATTCGGCCCCATACCGACCAGCAACCACTTGCTGACCATCGATAAACGCGTAACTCGCGCCAGGCACCGTGCCCTCATCGACTAACTCATGGATTGCCGCAATCGTCTGTTGATACGTCTTACTCATTGAACCGCTCCCATTCTGCTCTGCTTGTTTCGTTAACCTTACCACATCGTAACTGCTAATTTCGACTAGTGCTACGAAATTTTCGGTTTCTTTATGAATGCTTACGC
>NZ_BBAD01000103.1 GCF_001311075.1 Secundilactobacillus similis DSM 23365 = JCM 2765 | reverse complement strand
TCCCGTATATTTACCTTCCTGCGCGTATTTTTCAATTTGATTAAAAGCCTGGTTAAGTTCGACCGTGGCTTTTTTTAGTTCCAATTGAATTAAGGGTAACCCATTAATCAATAGGGTTACGTCAAACCGGCGATCAGGATCGACATCTTGAGTACCAGCTAACCGTGGTCGCACTGCTTGCCGTACCACTTCATAACTAGATTTACCACCAGCGACGTCCGCTTTCCAAAACAACTCGAGCGTCACCGTGCCCAGCTTAGCATCATCACGTTCAACTTCAACTTTGCCAATGCCATTTTCGGCGGCTAGTAACTTAGCTGCTTCGTAAGGTGTCCGGACCTCAATCGCCCGTTTAACCTGATTAAATTCGGTATCAGTTAAAGGGTGTCCCTGCAATTTAGCATAATTATTGTTATTTAATTTATCACGAAAATTAGCCCATAATTGATCCGGCGTCGCACCATACAGGTCTTTGCGTTCCACCCATTGATTACTTCCGGTCGTTAAAGTTTTAACAACTTCTTTTTCAAACGACAGTTCCAACATAAAAACAGTCCTTCCCCACCTTTAAATTACTCACTAGTTTATTATACGCGAACCAATTGGCGTTTGTGACTGCTAAACTAAAGTGAGCCACTCAGAGCGTCAAAAACACCGCTACTGCTGAAAACAAAGGTTACGACGCTGGTAAGAAAATTTCGGGGACTAAGCGCCATTTGGCAGTTGACATCAATGGCTATTCACATGACGCGAGCGAACGTCCCTGATCGAGATGGGGTCAGTGCAATGATCGCTTTACACGCCATGCATTTACGACAGGTTCAAAATGTCTTAGTTGATGGTGGCTATTCAGGCGTTAATTTTCAGCTTGATATGGCAAGTAATTTAAACGCAACCGTGCAGGTTGCAAAGCGTAATGAGTTGCATCGATTCGAAGTCATGCCCCAACGTTGGGTAGTCGAACAATCCTTTAGTTGGTTAGAGAGCTGTCGGCGACTTTGGAAAAATTGTGAGCGTCAATTAACCACCAGTCTGCAAATGGTCGTTTTGGCATTTTTAGCACTATTACTTAATAGATTTTAGACAGCCTCTAAGAAGGTACTTCGTTCACTATTCACATATAAAACAGTTTTTGGACAAGTAATGTTTTCAGTGTTATAAAGACTTCTTTGTTGAAAGAATTGATTGTAAAAGATCTCTCAAAATTATGTCAAAGAGGTTACAATAAAGTTAAATTAAGCAGTGTCGGTGGTTACTCACAGGTTAGAGGGTATACTATCAAACAGAATGGTGATTACCATTAATGAAGGAAGTAATCATGAAAAAAATTATTTTAACCACCTTCTTAGCCCTAGGGGCTTTAGCGGGTGGCGTAGGCTTTTCAAATAATCAGTCGACCTTATCGATACAGGCTAATACCACCTATACATGGGGGAAAACTAAGGCCTATCCGAATCCAAAACCATTTTATTATTCAGGGGAATCATCCGTTTATTTATGGAGCAAATATCACACAACGAAACTCCATAATTTAAAGAATTACCCGAAGACTACTTGGTACCTTTCAAAGAGCGTGCAAATGAAACATAATGGGAAATCAGCGATTTATTACGCTGTCACCAGTGGTAATGGCAAAGTCAGTGGTTACGTTTGGCGTGGTTATTTAACCAAGGGAATTAATCCAATCGTCACTAATTCCACAAAAGCTGCAGAAGCCGCAATTACGGATTTATTTACAGGAGCTATTCATGACTCACAACTACAAACTATCGCTAATAAAAACGTTAGTATTGATAGCTATAATGACTACCAATCCATGCTGGATCCGTCTGAACAAAACCGTTTTGTCTCACTATCTATCGCCGGACCATCAAATAGTGCGGTGTCTAAGGAATTAATAGATGGTGAGTTAAGTTACAAAGATTATGTTAAAGAACGAATAACTAATGCTTTAACTAATTTTGATCAACGAAATACCGATGAATATAATTTGATTAAAGGAAAAAGCTTAGCTGATTTTAATGGTTGGAAGATTGCTGTCAAAGCTTTGCCCATTACTTCTGCTGCTTACGGAGGAGCTTTTATCTTGCTAATTGCCCCAGCTAGCTAAAAATAACATTAATATTATTTACTCTTGAATTTACACTTTAAGTGCAACACTAATTAAATAAAGAATGGCCCATGGCCAAATTTCTGTAAAATGATGTTTGCGAAAACAATCATGAAAGGAATTTAGCCATGGACCACTACAAGCATATTACCATAGATGAACGGGAAACTATCTTTTTAATGAGGAATCATGGAAACTCACTTCGTGAGATTGCCAGCCATATCAAGAAAAGTTACTCAACCATTTCTCGAGAATTAAGCCGTAATTCTACTGGTAAATCCTATTTACCTTCGAAGGCTCAGGAGAAGTACAAACAGCGCAAAGGCAACTGTGGCAGAGTCTCTCTTTTGAGTAATCCTCAGGTGTTTGAAGTGGTGAGAGAACACTTCTGCGAAGACCTTTGGTCTCCGGAGGAAATATCGAATCGCTTGGCAGTCGAAAAGTATCCGGTGCAGATCAGTACCACGACTATTTACCGTGGGATTTTCAATGGCTTATTTGATAATTTGTTTAAATCTGGCAGCTCTAGTGCCGTGCGCCATCTAAGGCATCACGGCAAGTCTCGCCACAATAAAGCTTATCAAGAAAAGCGAGGCAAGATTCCAATCCCCAACAAGATTCATGATCGTCCGCGAGAAGCTGACAACCGTGTAGAAATTGGTCACTGAAGGTGATACCGTGTTAGGCAAAAGCGGAAAGGCTTGTGTCGTTACATTGGTTGATCGAAAATCTCGTTACCTGCTTATTGGTAAAGCTGCTAAAAGAACTTCAGAAGCAGTCACGGATACTTTGAGCGACTTAATGAAGCTATGGCCTGGTAGATCGTTAACGATTACCCCGGATAGGGGTAAAGAGTTTGCCAAAGTTCAATGTTTAACTGATAAGTTTGGTACGCCCTTCTACTTTCCCGATCCTCACTCTCCTTGGCAACGAGGAACTAACGAAAATACTAACGGCTTGCTTCGCGAATATTTGCCAAAAGGAACTGACCTTGATTCAATTACTGACCGCCGGATACAAGCATATGCAGAACAAATGAATAATCGTCCCCGTAAATGTCTCGGATGGAAAACGCCTTATGAAATATTCTTTAATGTAGTGTTGCACTTAATTTGACAATTCAAGCTAATAAAAAACGAAGGGTCCTTGTAAAATCAACGTTTTAAAGATTGATTTTACAAGGACCCTTCGTTAATTAAAATCTATTTTGAATAACTTTAATCCCAAAAGCTTTTATCAGCCGTATAAATTCTATTTTCCAAGGTTTTTGTAGCATAAGGAAGATCATGGTAGGAAATACCAATATACAAATCCGAAGATCCAATTTGAATTCCTTCGGTTTCGACATTTTGGTCTCCCCAATTGGTATTTCTTAACTCAATCTGAGTTCCAGTTGTATGCCCCCAAGTAAATTTAGTTACTCCGTGAGTATCTTGAGTCGGATTCGGTCTAACAAAGATTAAAAACAGGCTCTTACATCATTAGGTTGATTTCCCGGGGGTGTATCACTTAAATGGAATTCATGATACCCGGTTAATCGGCGGGTGAGTTCGTGATTATCAAATTTCGGGGGGTAGCTGATGCGTTTTCAACAGCAAATCAATGGCTGCCCGAACTTCATCAATAATGTTACGATCCAAGCTGACCAGCAGTTTCAGGTCAGCATTAAAGGTTGCTCGTGGTTTAAATCGGAGTTTTTTCATGATTTAAACTGATCCCAATAATGGTCATCGGATTCGACAATTTCATCATCTGGCAAGACACGACGTTTGATCAGCTGATCGCGAGCAACGGCATATTCCAGTGACCCTTCTTTTGCCCGCAAAGCACGGTCATACCAATCCGTTTTTTCCTGGGAAATGACGGCGACTGATCGGTTGTTCGAGCGGGCAATGTAGACAGTTTCGTCATCATCATTAACTTGGTCGAGATATTTTTTTAAATGTGAGCGAAAATCGCTCTGTGTCAAAGCAACGGTCATTTAAATCACCCTTCTGTACTTAATTTCGTACTTTATTAAGTACGAAATTACAAACTCTGCGATTTCGATTTTTGCCCAGGTTATGGGGGCAATGGAACTTATGCCCCAACCACTTCACCGATGACCTCTATATGATGCCAAGCGTCAGTAGCAGTTCCAACATGTCAACTTCACCACAAAGATTAGTCTGTTGCGTATAGATGTTCCACTGATCACATATGTGGAGGGAACGAGTTACACTCGAATTCTTAGAAAATCAGTTGACATTCAGATGGCTTCTGATATAATAACAAAAAGAGCAATAAGTATTTCAACAGGAAAGGAAGTTGTAGTTAATGTCTAGGGTTTTTATACCAACAATCTTTGTCAAAATCCCCACAGATGGGGTTTATCATCCAGAGGGTTCTTGGTACAAAGCATCAATCGGTACTGAATTGAAGGGAACACGAGTTTTTAAGGTGCAACTTGTAGTTAATGGGAAAATCCGTCCTCGGCTCACTCTCTCATATGATTATGAAAGTAAGCAGTTTAAAAAAATTATCCAGGCCTTTGATTTTTTATCAAATTATTACCAGAAGAAGTTAACCAAACTGGATTCAGCACTTAAAGCGCAGGTAACTGATGTTGATTTGTCGGAAGAATTTAAGAAGGAAAGGAGTGAACGTTATGTTTGATTTCTTAGATGAACTAGGAATTACAGAAGAGCAGGCCAGTAGAACAAAATTTAAGTTTAATATTAGTGTGGACGGTGATCCCAACAAACCCGCCTTTAAGTTACTAAAAAATAATTTCCCTGGTTTTCTCACAATGACAGCTTGGCGAAATAGTGGTCCCAACAGTAATTTAGATGATTTTGATTACGTAATTTCTTTTGCTAGAGACCCTGTAAATAATAAACGGTATCTTTTTGGGGGTCTTTACTATGTTGAAAATTTGCCAAATGTAAAAAATATTAGGGATCAAGAAGGTTACCGACTTTATTTAGATCAAAAAACTAAAGAGAAAATTGGTAAATTATCTGTTATTTTAAATGACACACCAAAGCCAACATATGGAGTAAAATACCAAACGATAAAAGATATCGGCTTATTATTGGAAGTTGAGTCAAAGGATTAGGCCATGGGTTATATCGTGTGGATAATATGGGGTGGGAATAAATGATAAAGAAATGGATTCAATTAATTGTGATTTTGTTTGGTTTTACACTGGGAATTAGTGGCACAAACGTTATTACTAAGGCTTCGAGTTGGCACAAAGGAACTCCCAGTTTAATTAGAGGAACTTGGAGCTATAATCCTAGAGGACAAGAATGGGGTCAATATAAGATAAATAGAACATCTTATTATTCTGAATGGATGGGAATGCCTGAGGTAAAAGTAACCGGGGTCAAATATCGAGTTTTAGGAAATTATAAATATGAATTAACAGGGCATGGTCACAAAAATGGCATGTATAAAGGTGGACGGGATACAATTATAGTTAAACGGCAGGCACACTATTTATATGTCAAAATTCCCGGGATGACAGCTACTAAATATTATCATGGTGGTCTTTAATAAATAAAAAAAGAGGACAGTCAATTGAAAAAATTATTGATTATATTGGGAATGAGTAGTGCACTAATATTAGGATTTGGTTGGCAGCAATCAACGGTTCAAGCCTCAGATGGTTACAAAGCACGTTATACGAATCCAAGGTCCCTAAGATCGCATAAGTATTGGTACGGATACAGTAATTCTTATACCGGTAAATGGGGATATGAACGGATTCATTTCGCAAAGCATTCGGTTTATTGGGCTGAGAAAAACTATAAATCCGAGGGTTGGACAAAGAGCCATATTCCGGCCAAAAGATACTTCATCAAGAAGGCACACAATGCTGGTATTCTTTCGGAACTCGAGAAACTGATGACGTAAACTATGCTAAAGTTGATCATCGGTATTTGGGAAATTCTAAACATGTTGTTCTTAGTATTTTTGACATATCTAATGATCGTGGCGGTTATCAAGTACACGCTCCATACAAAGTATGGGACTACACAACACATCTAAAATGGGCTAAAGGTTGGTATTACAAAGTTCATAAGACACCTTGGTGAGATAACAAAAAAGGATTCTGACAATTAAGCCGGAGTCCTTTTGTCTTGGTTATTCAAGGGGCACCCGCTTTCGTTGAATCAGCTTTTGGCTTGCCGGCCACCGTTCCCCAGTAAAGCCGACAAATTCGATCGTTAGTTTTATATCTTGTCGTAATGCTTTTAGCAACTTTTCTAAATTAGCTAAATCATAGTTAGCTAATTTATGTAAGGGAACGGATTGCAAGCGCTCGTTAGCCCGTTGATTGTTAAAAAACAGATTATAGGTGTCATTAGTCAACATTAACCAGTAGCGGGTTTGGGGACGCCGCTTAAACAATAAGGTTAACCGACCCTTAATAATCTCGATATCGCTATTCATAGCTATTGCCTCCATTATGTCCGCCCACTAGTGAAGCCCGCTTGATAGCGGTGCCTCCCTTTAATAAACTAGTCGCGTAAACTAGTTTGGTGAACCCAAATTGCCGGTGAATTTCATCAATCACCTGGTTTAACCGGCTATGGCGAATTTGGTTGCGCGGGGTTTCAAATAAATTAAGTTGTTGGCCGGAGTTGGCACTTAGTTTACTGCTATAAACACCAATATTCCGGACAGCTTGACCGTCCCAATTCTGACGGAATAACCACAATAATTGTTGCGTCAAAACTTGATTGTCATTAGTTGGTTCAATTTTTAAAGCCTGGTTAAAGCCACCGCGACCATCTGCTTCAGCTGCGGCATAGGAAAACCCAATGCTTAGCGATAGACACCCCGCCAGTTTATGGTGGTGCCGAAGCCGCGCCGCCACCTGTTCCCCAATTTCTTTAATGACGGTTTCAATTTCGACTTGGTTAAAATAATCTCGTGGCAATACTTGCGAATTACCCAGCTAGCTTCTTTAACCTTAGTTGGTTCCGTAACTTGCGCGCGATCAATTCCCCAGGCCGTAGCAAATAATTGGCTACCAATGATGCCAAGTTGTTGTTTGAGTAAATAAGGGTTGGTGTGGGCTAGCTCATACATATTGTGAATTTGAAGCCGGTTCAAACGTTTCGCCATGCGGGGGCCAATCCCCCAAACATCCGTTAATTCAGTAATTGACCAAATTTTATCCGGCACCGTTTCGTAATGGATTTCACCGATCAATTCATGATTATGTTTAGCGTAAAGGTCTAAGGCTAATTTAGCTTGAACCGGATTGTCACCAATCCCCACGGTGGTATACAAGCCTAGTTTTTGCCGAACTGTCTTTTGAATCAAGCGGGCCACTTCGCGAACGGAATTGCCAAACAGCCGCCAAGTACGGGTCATATCAAGAATGCTTTCATCAATTGAATACGGCCAAAACTCTTTTTCAGTGGTAAATTGATGAAAGATCTGATTGATCTGCAAATTACGTTGAATATAAAGGTTCATGCGCGGTGGCACGACCCACAACCTGGGGTCATTGGGTAAGTCACGTTTACGGGAGACGTTGGCTTTAAGATGAAATAAGTGCTTAGCTTCGGGTGACGTGGCTAAAATGAGTCCGCCATTGGTATTTTCAGCTTCACTAAGGACCACTAATGGGACTTTTAAAGGATTTAGCCCCCGGGAAACGGCTTCGCAACTAGCATAAAAGGACTTGTTATCGATTAAGAAGAACACGCCATGCGGTTCATCATCAAAAAACATTTAGATCACTTCCGTTAGCTTTTACCTGTATTGTAGCATATAAGGCAAACACGTGTTCCCTAAAAGCTGCTAGAAAGCTGATTAAAAATAGTCGAAAGTCAGTTATAGTCATGTTATAATGTAGACAGAAAAAGGAAGCCCCGAGTGAATAGGACTTCCCTTGTAGAACCGCTTAAGACGGTGGCAAACTTAATAGATTAGATCAAAAATAATCCATCTGCTCGCCAAAGCTAAGACGGATTATTTTTTTGCTGACTTTTGATCAGCTCAACAATTAATGCAATTAAGGCTACGATAAAGGTACCGAAAGCCAGCATTAATTGTAAAGCGTCCGCAACGGACACTTTACAATTAATGCTGGCTTTCGTTAGGATTTATGGGCTTTAAAGGTTTAACACCATAAGCACCACCTCCGATTGGAAATAGCCACCGTCTTAACTTTTCTACAAGCTCAATTATACAAGAAGAGAGATGGACTAGGCAATGAACGATAATAATTGTGAAAAAACCAAGTATTTACAATATCTATTAGACAAGCAATTAGATTGGATACAAAAATCAGATACAAAAGCTTCAGTCTTATTATCAGCAATTGGGGTGTTATTTACTTTATTGATAAGCTCTCGCTTCTATGGTGTTGTAGTAAATTGTATCCACTATCTTTTTATCAAAGATAAAATTTTTTTAACGGTACTTATTTTTCTGCTAGTAATTGGATTAATATTAGTCTTTATTGGTGGATTCTATTTATTTTTTACCCTTATACCTAGATTGAAAAACATTTCCCATCAACAATCCCACATTTTTTTGGCGATATATCTCAAAATGGGCTAAACGAAATGAAAAATTACTTCTGCAAAGATTTTAATCCCAATGATGACCTAGTTAATCAAATATTTGTTAATGCCAATATTGCTGATACAAAAATGAAAAACTGCAATATTGGTATCAAATTTATATGTTTAGGCTTTGGGACAATTTTTCTAGTCACACTGATAGCATCTATTGGACTATCTATCAATTAATATGGAAGGACATGGAAAATAAAATGGGAAATAGTACAATTAATTTCAAGTCTTTTGATCTAAGTACAGCTGAAGATGTAATAAAAAAGATTCTAACAGATACAAATAAATTTGATCATCTGGATTACTTGCCTAGTTTAGATAACGCATTAAGTTACACTAATGGTGCTTACGTCAAAAATACCGCTTTTTTTATTGATATACGAAACTCTTCTAAACTGATTAAAAAAGAGGGATATGAAAGAAGAATAATAGCCAGATTTTATAGATCCTATATTAGCGAAATAATTGCAGTTTTAAGAAGTCATGAGTGTTGTAGGGAAATAAATATTGTTGGGGACTGTGTTTCAGCAATATTTATTGAAAACAAAGATAAATCAGGTGAATATAAAGACAGATCTGATGTTATAGAAGCTTTAGAATCAGCCTCTATGTTCAATCCTCTATTAGGAATAATAAATAATCTCTTTTCTAAGCACTATAAACGAAGAATT
>NZ_BBAD01000102.1 GCF_001311075.1 Secundilactobacillus similis DSM 23365 = JCM 2765 | reverse complement strand
GATGCGCTGTTGTCAACTAGAACCGCTGACTGTCACATATTGAAGTTGACTAAACTGTGTACCGGCAACGTTAGACAATAACTCGACAACTGCAGAAGCAATTGTGGTCAATGTTCAGTATCCGCAATGGACTAACGGTTGCGTGATGCCGAGCTTCATCAGTTGACCGTCACGTCTATGTTGATTTGATAAGATGACGTTACCGTTCAACGCGTTTTGAGATGTTCTGCGATAGTGCCGAATTGCGCAATATGAGATTCCGGTCAGCGACTAGGTGGAAGCTGTGTCGCGATAATTGGTGGTTGTTGACGAACTTCCGACAACCACCAATTATCGGGGACAAATTGAAGACTCGCACGGTTTTTGGCGAGGCTTCGATTTGAGGACTGAGACCGCCCTTTGGCTCAGGCCGGCCCCACAGCTGGAACCTAGTCGCTGAACGGAATCGTCAGTTCACACAAATCACATTTCACAAACGTACATCAATGATGCTTACGCTGGACACAAGCGATTCCCGAACAACAAAAAACGCCGACAGCATCAGCCATCGGCGTTTCACAATTTCATAGATTCAATTATTTGCCAACAACAATGTTGACGATCTTCTTTGGCACAACAATGACCTTCTTAAGTTCATGCCCTTCGGTGTAAGTCTTAACGACTTCATCCGCCAAAGCAGCTTCCTTAATCGCGTCTTGTTCAGCATCCGCAGCCACAGTGATGTGAGCCCGAACTTTCCCGTTCACTTGAACAGCCAGTTCGACTTCGTCCACAACAAGCTTGGATTCGTCGTAAGTTGGCCACTTAGCGTAGGTGATGGTCTTATCATGACCCATCAAGGCCCAGAGTTCTTCCGTAATGTGTGGTGCGATTGGTGACAGCATCTTCACTAAGCCTTCCATGTAAACCAATGGTAAACTATCGGCCTTAAAGGCTTCGTTAACGAAGACCATCATTTGTGAAATGGCAACGTTAAAGCGAAGCGCCTGCATGTCTTCGGTAACGGTCTTAACAGTTTGGTTGTAGATCAAGTCTAACTTACCGTCGTTGATCGTCGTTACTCGATCGCGCAAGTGGTTGTTATCATCGATGATCAAACGCCATACCCGATCCAACCAACGGTGAGCACCGGCAATTCCTTCAGTACTCCAAGGCTTGGCAGCATCCAATGGCCCCATGAACATTTCGTAGACCCGCAAGGTATCGGCACCATACTGATCGACAATTTCGTCAGGGTTGATAACGTTCCCCTTTGACTTAGACATCTTTTCATGGTTAGTTCCCAGAATCATCCCTTGGTTAACTAGCTTTTGGAATGGTTCTTTGGTAGGTACAACCCCGATATCGTACAAGAACTTGTGCCAGAATCGAGCGTATAGCAAATGCAAAACGGCATGTTCCGCACCACCAACGTACAAGTCAACTGGCATCCAGTATTTCAACTTCTCTGGATCTGCGACAGCCTTGTCGTTGTGTGGGTCCACGTAACGCAAGAAGTACCATGAGCTCCCAGCCCATTGTGGCATGGTGTTGGTTTCACGCTTCCCCTTACGACCGTTTTCGTCAACCACGTTGACCCAGTCATCCAGGTTAGCCAATGGACTTTCACCAGTACCTGATGGTTCCAATTGCTTAGCCTTAGGCAGGCGCAATGGCAATTCATCTTCAGGAATTAATGTGGTTTCACCATCTTCCCAGTGGATCACTGGAATTGGTTCGCCCCAGTACCGTTGCCGTGAGAAGATCCAGTCACGCAAGCGGTAGTTGACCTTCTTGTGGCCAGCATCGTGTTCTTCCAACCAATCGATAGCGGCATCAATGGCAGTTGCTTTATCCATACCGTTCAAGAAGCCAGAGTTCACGTGTGGGCCATCTTCAGTAAAGGCTGCTTCGTCAACGTTACCGCCTTCGATGACTTGCTTGATTGGCAAATCAAACTTTTTAGCAAATTCGTAGTCCCGGTCATCATGCGCTGGCACAGCCATGATTGCCCCAGTCCCGTATGAAGCTAAGACGTAGTCACCAATCCAGATTGGCAATTTTTCGCCGTTGATTGGATTGATGCCGTAAGCACCGGTAAATACCCCGGTCTTATCCTTGTTCAAGTCAGTCCGTTCAAGGTCAGAACGACTCTCAATTGCCTTCTTGTAGGCGGCTACTTCGTCAGCGTGTTCTGGCGTCGTAATTTGGTCAACGAGGTCGTGCTCTGGCGCCAAGACCATGTATGAGGCACCAAACAACGTGTCAGGACGAGTCGTGTAAACTTCGACCTGCTTGTCTTCTTGACCCGCAACCTTAAAGAATACACTGGCACCGGTTGAACGACCGATCCAGTTACGTTGTTGTTCCTTAATGCTTTCAGGCCAATCAAGGTCATCCAAGTCATCGATCAAGCGGTCAGCGTAAGCCGTGATCCGCAAAACCCATTGGCGCATTGGTACCCGGTATACGGGGTACCCACCACGTTCAGTTTTACCATCGATAACTTCTTCGTTAGCCACAACGGTCCCGCCCATAAAGTCAGGGGCCCAGTTAACCATGATCTTGTCTTCGTAAGCTAACCCACGCTTGTAAAGTTGTTCGAAGATCCATTGGGTCCACTTGTAATAAGTTGGGTCAGTTGTGTTAATTTCACGATCCCAATCGTATGAGAAGCCCAGTGAGCGAATCTGACGTTTGAAGTTCTTTACGTTTTGGGCAGTGAAGTCCTTTGGGTTATGACCGGTCTTCAGCGCATATTGTTCTGCAGGTAAACCAAAGGCATCCCAGCCCATTGGGTGCAAAACGTTAAAGCCTTGCATCCGTTTCATCCGCGCAACAATGTCCGTTGCAGTATAACCTTCAGGGTGTCCAACGTGTAACCCCTGTCCTGATGGATATGGGAACATATCTAGTGCATAAAACTTAGGTTTTGCACTGTCATCAGCCGTTTTAAAGGTTTTATTTTCTTTCCAATAGTGTTGCCATTTGCGTTCAATAATACTGTGATTATAAGCCAAACCAACACGCTCCCTTTCTGAATTAAAACTATCTGAAAACTAAAAAAGCCTACAAGAAACCACTCAGTTTCTTGTAGGACGGAATATCCGCGGTACCACCTAACATTCCCGTACAGTACGGCGCTTTGTTATGCCATAACGCGGCATTCGCGTTTTAACTTACTTTGATTCAGTTAAAAAAACTCCGAGACGAGTTCGACGTCTTTCCCGGCGAATTCACAGCAACCATTCGCTTTCTTAACGGGGTAAAACATCTATTAGTCCTCATCAGTCCTTAATAGATTCGAATGTCTTTATGCTACCAAACGTTGACCGAAATTGCAATAGGTCTCAGATTAAACTCAGATTCATTCTGAAGTTTAACCAAGTGGTTCTTTCGGCAACATAATGATTTGATTACTGCCATCATCATACGCCCACAAAGCCGCCGGATAATCCGAGCTTGCCGGGAATGGCGTATCAAAACTGGCCACCACTTCGTTACCTTGTAAAAAATCAAACCGCAAGCGGCCATCGTTCGTTACGAGGTTAAATCCAATGATTTCGTCTAATCGAAACATTCCTTTTAAATTATTATCAATAATATACCAGACCTGGTCGATGATTTCACCTGGCAACGCACTCACGATGCCGAAGCTAGCAAATCTAGGACGACTACTTTCAAACACATTGATCGTCTCACTTTCCTGTTAGATATCGTAATGCTTAGTATATCGCACTTCAGCACATTGCGCTGGCTTTCAGCTCAAAAAGTTAGTCACTTGCCTTGGGGCGTGATCGATCAAGACCATTGATGACGTAAGCTAATAAAATTAAACCAACGCCGATGATGAAAATCCAGTGCAGTCCACTGTATAAAATCTCCCGTAATGGCGCTAACAGTTTAGCAGGTAATTCCGTGGCAGTTTGCGGATTGATCAGTTTATTCATCATGTCAAGCGTTGTCCCCGCATGCCGAGTCACGCCACGCGCCATTTGAACGTTCATGACGATCCCAAATACCGCGATCATGACGGTCTGGCCAAGGGTTCGACTTAGGTATTTAACGATGTTGCAACTCCAACATCTTTGGGTTCGACTTGACTTTGAACCGTCACGGTCGTGGTTGTGATCGTAATCCCAAACCCAGTCCCACAAATTGCGGCAATTAGGAAGAACCACGCAAACGGTGTCGATTCTGGGACAAGCGCCATCGCGAGGCCGCCGATTAAGATGAAGCTTAAACTCAATTCAATGATTCGCTTTGGGGTTGTGACAAGTAGCAGTTTGCCGGCAACGAACGACCCCACGATCCACATCAGTGAACTGGGGGTAATCGCAAACCCCGCCAGTGAGGCTGGTAAGCCAAGTAACCCCTGCGTCCACGTTGGCAGGTAAACTTCAAAGCCCATCAAAAAACCGCTAATAAGCGCAGCTACTAAGTTTTGGGTGACGAACGTTCGTTGTTTAAACAGCCCTAGCGGAATAATTGGGTTCACTGTTCGACCTTCGTGACGGATAAATAGGCCAAAACTGCCAATTGACACCAAGAAACTCACGATTAAAATTGGCCAATTAAGCTGGTTTCACCCATGACTTGAAACCCGTACATCAACGCCAAGAGCCCAACAGAAAGTAATAAACTCCCCAAAAGGTCCAGTGTTGATGACTTGTTCGCTTGGTTTCCTTCAAACAAACGCCAATCATGACCATTGCCAATAACCCCACCGGAATATTGATAAAAAAGATCCAGTGCCAAGTCAGTTGGTCAACGATAAATCCCCCTAACAACGGGGCAACAATTGACGCAATTCCCCAGGCTGATCCATTAAACCCCATCACCCGCGCCCGTTTTTCAAACGGATAGATATCGGCAATGATCGTAAATGAAATTGGCATGATCGACCCGGCACCGATGCTTGAACCGCGCGCCAAATAATAAGCTCAGTCATATTTTGCGCCAGTCCAGATAACGTCGAGCCGACAATAAAAATCGCCAACCCGGTTAAGAACAGACGCTTGCGGCCAAACATATCGGATAATTTGCCGTAAATCGGGGTCGCAATCGCGTTTGTCAGCAAAAAGATGGAGAATACCCAGTTCATCAGTGCGACACCGTGAAGATCCCCCACAATTGTTGGCATTGCGGTTGACACGATTGTCCCCTCAATGGCAGACATAAACGTCGCAATAAAAATGGCAATTGTTACCAGCGGCACATTGGTTGTATTTGACTTCATTTTCTATTCCTCGTTTTGCGTTGGCCCGCACCCCCAACGCAGATTGAGAGCCAATTGCTCCCGCCACAAAAATAACGACCAGCTATAAAAGTTGATCGTTATGCTTAAATCAAATTTAATTCAACAATTACCGGTTCAAGGCTTGAGTTAACTCATCAACCTTGTCCGTGTGTTCCCAAGGTAAGTCGATATCAGTCCGACCAAAATGCCCGTAAGCGGCGGTTTGTTTGTAAATTGGCCGCTTCAAATCAAGCATCTGAATGATCCCGGCTGGACGTAGATCAAAGACCTTGCGAACTGCCGCCGTTAAATCACTTTCAGCAACATCACTGGTACCAAACGTGTTAACGGAAACTGAAACGGGTTGCGCAACCCCGATTGCGTAGGCCAGTTGCACTTCAACTTGGTGTGCTAATCCGGCAGCAACGATGTTTTTAGCAATGTAGCGCGCTGCGTAACTTGCGGAACGGTCAACCTTAGTGGCATCCTTCCCAGAGAAGGCCCCGCCACCATGGTGCGCATAACCACCATAGGTATCAACGATAACCTTCCGACCAGTCAAACCAGCGTCCCCTTGAGGACCCCCGATGACAAATCGGCCAGTTGGGTTGATCAAGTAACGCGTCTGATCATCTAATAAATCAGCTGGAATAACTGGTTTAATGACCTGAGCAATCACGTCTTTACGAATTTGATCCAACGTTGCCCGTTCGGAATGTTGGGTACTAATCACAATCGTATCAACGCGTTGTGGCTTACCCGCATCATCGTATTCGACCGTCACTTCAGCCTTAGCATCTGGGCCAAGGTAGTCAAGGATGTTTTCCTTACGCACCTTAGCGATTCGACGCATCAACTGGTGTGACAGTGAAATTGCTAATGGCATCAATTCTGGCGTTTCGTCAATGGCGTAGCCGAACATCAACCCTTGGTCACCGGCACCGATTTGATCCAGTGGATCCGTATCGCCTTCGCGGTTTTCCAAGGCCTCATCGACCCCTTGCGCAATATCAGGTGATTGTTCGTCAATTGCGACAAGAACGGCACAGTTGTCACCGTCAAACCCGTACTTACCATCCGTGTAACCAATTTCCTTAATGGTTTCACGAACAACGTGTTGAATATCCACGTAAGCACTGGTCGAAATTTCACCAAATACTAAAACTAACCCGGTCGTGACTGATGTTTCACAGGCAACCCGAGCATCCGGATCCTGTGCCAACATGGCATCTAAGATGGCATCGCTAATTTGATCAGCGATTTTATCTGGATGACCCTCTGAGACAGATTCCGACGTAAACAAATGTTTCTCTTGCATAAAAAATTCCCCCAATTCGTTTTTCGGTTACAAGGCATCTTCACTAGAGCTAGTGAATCCTATCGGGAATGAAGACTCATAACTTTACTAGTCTATCACAATTTTGAGTAATTTGACATGGCAAGGTCATTTTTCGTTGACCCGCCCAAGAAAAATGTTTACGATTAAGCTATTACTAAAAAGGAACTAAAACCTATGCTAACTAACTTAGAAACCGCTATCGTCCGTCACCGCCAAGTGCTACAAGCGTTATTTTTTGGTGTCTGTGACACCATTGGTCTTTTCAGCTATGTTCGTGCAACATCCTTTCAAGCGTACCGAACGCCTCAACTAGGGCCAGTTATCTTGCTTTATTTAACAACAACGCTTCTATTAAGTTGTTTATTTTTAATTCTGAGTCCGCAGTACCGTAAAAGTTTAACCACGAAACTCTGTCTGGCCGCCACGGTGATTATGATCCTCATTTCAGCCACCATTTCAGATGGGTTAGTGACGATATTAAATATTGCGTTCATCCTCATTTTGGGTCTGATGTGGTACTTTCCTCAAATTCTAGCCAATGAGTGGGGTACGTTTGCAACCTCAATGTTGCTCGCTGGAATTGCTGCCAGTTATTTCACGCTGACGCATGACTACCTATCAACCACCCTACTCATTACATTATTGCTGCCATTATTCCTACTCAACTTCTTTTTAACAAGCCCGACTCAGTTACAACGACTATGGTTTCCGCTAGCGTTACTTGTTTTGAGTGTTTGCACATTGCTCCTTCGTCACCAGTCGTGGCTTAGTAGCGTTGTTACCATTTTGCTCATGGTGATCTGGTTAGCCGTCAGTCGTCGCTTACGACCTTCAACTGCTAGAAATTTGACGACCGGTGCAATTCTCACCCTAGTTATTCTCTTAATTTGTCACTAAGTACAATTAATTTGACTAAACTCAAAATTTCAGACAATTCTCATTAAAAGTTTCTAAAGTCTCCTTAGATTCAGCGTTCTAACCTCATTATTGACGTATGATATGTTTATCATAACCTGAACTAGGAGGCGTTTCATTTTGGCAAATATTAAAGTTGTTGGCGACATTCGCTTTGGTAACTATCAGCCTCACTAACTGGTAACCCAGTTGTTGACAGTGCCCTCGTTGCTAACTTCTGTGACCGACTTGCAAGTTGGCTAGCAACTCACCATATTAAATCAACGGTGATTCCAGAACACGCATTTCAGCTCAGTGATGTGCCAACTACCGATGACCTTTACGTCGTTGATAACCAAATCTTAAAAGCATTTGATAAACAACAAACGCAACAAGCAAACGTGCTAGGTGTTAATCATCAAGATCTGCTTCATGCTAATCCAACAGCAATTTATCATCAGATTCTGGATACGTTGCAACATTAAAGACCGGTTCAAAACAGTCGTTTTGAAACCGGTCTTTTTGAGTTACACAAAACGATTCGGAAAGACAACGCAATTTAATTTAGGCCGCAATAATGGATGTAATGCAGTCGCCAGATGTTCCGTAAAGCGGTTTTGATCCATTTTTTCAGTACCGACGTATCCCCAAAAAAATTTGGGTTTAAATCGATGGTTTTGAATCGTAAATCCATGATACGTTCGCCATGAGGTCCCCTGATAATTAACAGTGACTCCGGCAGTTCCATTTCGAATTCGTAATCGACTAACTTGCTTCAATTGCTCATTGCGAACCTCAATTTTCGCACCGGTTGTGTCGTCCGTAATTTGTAATATGATTTCGAGTTGATGGTCCGGCTTTAAAAATCGACGACTATTTTCTAGTAAATTAAGATAAGTCGTCATCAGTTCCGCCAGTGTCGGTTCACTGAACAGCATTGATCATAACCTCCTATTATTAATTCCCATATTTTCCCTTAATATACCTAATTAATAACTTCACAACTTGATTGTACGCAAAGTATATCACGGTTTATTGGTATAGACAACTTAAAAAACAATAAAAAAAGAACCCGAATTTAACTTCGAGTTCTCACAATTCTATTATACCGGAGGTGGGTTCGAACCCACACGTCCTCAACGGACACTGGATTTTGAGTCCAGCGCGTCTGCCAGTTCCGCCACTCCGGCATGTTTAATTTAATAATATTTGCCAATCCTTAACGGGAAAGGCGGTAATCGGATTCGAACCGACGATGAAGGTTTTGCAGACCTCTGCCTTACCACTTGGCTATACCGCCACCATATCTGATGCACTGGCTCCCCAACTGGGTTAGCTGGATTCGAACCAGCGCATGACGAAGTCAAAGTCCGTTGCCTTACCACTTGGCTATAACCCAATCATCAAGGGCGGTATGTGGGACTCGAACCCACGCGTGCCGGAACCACAATCCGGTGTGTTAACCAAACTTCACCAATACCGCCATCATATTATTAAACAGGGATAGCAGGAGTTGAACCCGCACTAGCGGTTTTGGAGACCGATGTACTACCATTATACTATATCCCTATGGTGGTTGGGAGTGGATTCGAACCACCGAACCCGAAGGAGCGGATTTACAGTCCGCCGCGTTTAGCCAGACTTCGCTACCCAACCATAATGGCGCGGGACGGAATCGAACCGCCGACACACGGAGCTTCAATCCGTTGCTCTACCAACTGAGCTACCGAGCCATATGTTGCATCATGTTAATATTCAATTAACAACGGTCCGTACGAGACTCGAACTCGTGATCTCCTGCGTGACAGGCAGGCGTCCTAACCAGCTAGACCAACGGACCATCAATGGAGGATACAGGGCTCGAACCTGTGACCCTCTGCTTGTAAGGCAGACGCTCTCCCAACTGAGCTAATCCTCCAAGATGATAAGGTGTTATTAAGTTTTGATCTTAACGACCAAATGACCCGTATGGGACTCGAACCCATGTTACCGCCGTGAAAGGGCGGTGTCTTAACCGCTTGACCAACGGGTCATATAAAAGTTGTTGAACGGAGAGTGAGGGATTCGAACCCTCGAAACAGGCTTTTACCCGTTTACACCATTTCCAGTGGTGCTCCTTCGGCCAGCTCGGACAACTCTCCAATTAATCTCCGACAGATGAACGCGTCATCAACGGCAGTCTGATTAACATTCAGTTGCCCCAACAACAGAGCTTGTCGGATGAAACATGATTC
>NZ_BBAD01000101.1 GCF_001311075.1 Secundilactobacillus similis DSM 23365 = JCM 2765 | reverse complement strand
AAAAGAAATAGCTATTGGTTTAATTTTAATTATATATATGTACTTTTTATAATATTATGTTGTAAAATGCGAAATGATTTCCTTTGAAATGTGATTATTTTGACTTGGAGCGATTTGCGAGCGCTTTCTTAAACTGATAATCTTGATGGATATCAAGACCTGAGTTAGATAGATGTTATATAAAGTAAAATTAATCAGTTTCTAGGGGAGGAACTTGCACATGCGTAAGCGGCAATTATTTTATGATTTATTATTATTTTCAAGTGTTTTAGGGGTAAGTTTGGTCAGTCAGATAACACCAGCGACCCACAATACGCAAACAGCGTCTCATTTATCTTTGTTTAGGGGAACAATTGCTAAAGCGGCTACAACGACTGACTTCGATACTCAGTTTGCTAAGTATAGTGATATTAATAACACGGTGGATACATCAACTAAGCCAACGCAGGCTCAGATTGATGCTGCTACGACAAGCATAACTAATTTAAAAAATCAGCTAATAGCACGTGCTAATTCAGTAACGATTCCCACTGATAGTGAAATTAATGCCACTGATTTTGCGACTGTTACGGCAGCGTATAATAATTACTTGGAACAAAACGTTGCAAGAATATCTAAGTACTATACGACCGCACCTTCGCAACAAGCAATATTTAGTAATCTATTGAAATGTAACGATGGTAATATTAACAAAACAACACCGAGTGAGGTGACGGAACTCTACTATAAATTGATTTCGATTGGCGCTATTCAAGCATCTGCTATTCAGGGAGGAACCGTAACCGATGTGACGGATCCTAGTACTGCCGCAAAAGCATTTGTAACTAAATATCCAGATTTAGCAACTTTTGGTAATTTGTATTATAGCAAGGGTGGGCTTGACGCTAATACAGAAGCAAAGTATGATAGCAAATTACTTAAATGGAATATTGTTACAGATCCTAAAAATGTAGCAATAGATGAAGCTTCTGATAGTTACCTTAGCGCAATTGCTGCTGATGGGAGAATGGTTACGGGAGCCAAAAAAAGTATCGACAGTGAAAAGTGGTCAACAGCGGCAGAAAAAGACGCTGCCAAAGTGCGGGTCGATAATCTTGCGACCATGTATAAGGAATTACTTAAAAATGCAACTCAAGACACACTCGGCGTTGCTGGTAGAACATGGCAACCGGCCTTCTATGCGATTAGTGGTCTGCCGGCTACTGATGCACAATATTCACCAGCAGCGACTGATGATACTAGATTAGCAGCCATTGGTAGTTTAAATCAGATAGCACAAAAGGATTATACGGCATTACTTAAGAAACTCGCTATTGATCCAGCCAATCCTACTAGTGATCAGCAAGCGACAATTGATACCATTAAAACAAATTTCAATACGGTTTTAGAGAAGTATGCAGATCAAATTAAGACGGCTAAGACCCAAAGAGAGCTCGATACCATTGCTAATGCGGTGGGTGCAGGTACTGCTTATGCAGATCTAGCTAATGTTAAAGCCGGCTCAACGGTTAGCACTGATGATATTGCCGCTGCTAAGAAGACGATTACGGATGCTGCCACCGCTCAAATCGCTAGTATCAAGGCGAACACGAAAGCAACCGATGATCAAAAAACGGCCGCAATTGATCAAATTAATAGTGCTGTAACTGACTTGAACAGTAGAATTGATAAAGCGGGCACTACAGAACTTGTTAACAATATTGCGGCAACGGGCGTTACCATGATCAAGACAATTACGTTTACGAGCGATGCGGATTCTAGCAGTAGTTCAAGTGATGCCAGCAAGGACAGTAGCTCATCCTCTAAAGCCACGAACACGGATGTTGTGACTGCTAGTCAAAAGACTAATGCAATCAATGCGTTGATCACTACGGGTAATAATCGCAAAGTTGCCATCCAAAACGATACATCACTGACGGATGCACAAAAAACAGCTGCGTATACCGCAATCGACGGGTTGGTAACAACTTACACAAATAACTTGAATGCAGCAACGAACCAAGAAGCGTTTACTGCTGCGCAGATTACCGCTTTGATGGCAGTTAATGGCTATAACGCGGCTACGGGCACCACGAAATCGGCAACTGATACGACCAGTGCAACGACAACGACTAGTGCGCCGGCCACCACTACTACAACGACAGCCCCAAAGACTACCGCTAAGGGTATCAAAGTAGTTTACGCAACCGCTAAATTATCGATGTACAGTAATGAGAATTTAACTCACCGAACGGCAACTTATGCCAAACGCACCCGTGCTAACCGGCCAGAATTTACAGTGCTAAAACAAGCGACTAACGATAACGGCACGAAGGTCTACTACGTTAAGAACAACGCTAGTGGACGTAAAGGTTATATTTCGGCCAGTTCGAAATACACCAGTGGTGCCTACTATAAGACAAGTGCAACTAAGGTGAAGGTGATTAGTAAGCACGGGGTTAACGCCTATAAGAAAGTTAACCTGAGTGGCTACAAGTATCATTACAAAAAGAATGCGACCCTGAAGATTAAGCGGGTAGTGAAGAGCGGGTTAACCACTCGATTCCAGTTAACCAATGGGACTTACGTTTCAGCCAACAAGATTTTTGTTTATACGATTGCTTAAATAAAGGATGATGATTGAGATGAAATTTAGTAAAGCGATTAAGGTACTTGCGTGCACGTTCCTTTTAGCTGGAGGTGTTGCGCTCGGCAGTAGTTTTAGCACACCTAATGCACCTGCTTCAGTTACAGCCCAAGCAAAGACTAAGAGTAAAAAAGTTGTGAAGGTTAAGTACAAGAAACTTTCGAAGAAGGCCTACCATGTTACAACGGGGACGTTTTATAGTACGAGTTACCTTAAAAAGGCCAACCATTTAGGTGTTCACTATCAAAGCACTACTTTTTATACCTACCAGCAAGCGACTGTAACTCGTGCCAATGGTTCAAAAGCCGTATATTATTACGTTAAATCTAGTAATGGTAAAGTGAAAGGCTGGATCTGGCATAGTTACCTGAAGAAGGGTGCGGTTTCAAATAAGAAGACGGCGACTACTGCTACTAAGAGTAGCAATAAAACGGCGGTAACAACGCCAGCTACTTCAACAACTGGCAGTACCACTTCAACAACGAGTGCAACGGCGCCAATTACTGCTTTGCAGGCTGGTGGCACTAGCAGTGCTACTAGCGTTGCTGGTGGTAGTACTTCGACAGGTACTTCTACGACACCGGCAAGTGATTCTTATGCGGTATCAATTGAAGGACCAATTGCTGACGGTAGTCAAGTTTGGGCTTCTGAAACGGTCAAAGTTAAGCAAGGTGATACAGCCTTTACTGCATTGCAAAAACTATGTCGCGATAACAATATGCAAATGGGGTATACAGGTTCTGGTACGAGTGTTTATGTTTCAAGTATCAACTATAAAGGCGCTGGTACGAATGGTAGCGGCGGCGGTTGGCTATATTCCGTTAATGGTGCTTTTCCAAATCACAGTGCTGGTGGCTATGACCTTCAAGGTGGGGAAACTATTGTTTGGATGTGGACCCAAAATAGTGGTGACCGGGGATATAACTTCTAACAACCGGTTATTAAGTTAAAATTTCTTCAAACATACTTGCTCAAATAATTTACTTTTACGAGTAACTAAACGCATCAAGCAAGAAAAAGCTCAACTTAAGCCTCCTGACGATTCAGGATACTTGGGCTGAGCTTTTTCTATCGCTAAATTAAAAAATTGAAAAAATAAAAATCAATCGGCCAGCACCATCGCGTAGTTAACACCAAGATAACGACGGGGCGGGTCACCGCACTGGCGTCAGTAACAATCGGCTGTCCTCCGATGAAGCAAACGTCGCCAGCATACCATGGGTTCGCTTAGCGCCTAATTTCCAGTTTTCATCCACATATCCTAACAATCCCATAGACCTTAAGAAGCTTAAACTTTGCGCTCATGGTACCCGAATCGTTATCTTAAGCAGGTTTATTACCTCCTCCCAAAAAAGCGCCATCAGTTGCCTAAATCGGCAAGCTGATGGCGCTTTTGTTATGTCTATAAACTCAATCGGCCAAAATCAACTCAGTAATCTTATCCATATGCAGTTCCGCAATGTCCAGCACGGGAAACTCGAAATCCTGCTGGCTCAAAATTAACGGCAATTCCGTACAACCAAGCACAAGCCCATCAATGTGTTGCTGATCGACAAGTGTCTTGATAATTTGAAGCAATCCCCGCTTTGTTTCAGGAAGGACGATCCCGTTTTCGAGTTCGGTAACGAGGTGGTCATGGACGTAGGTTTGCTGGTCTGGTGACGGGACAACGATCTCGATACCATCGTCAATAAACGGCTGGGAGAAAAAGGTGCCCTGCATCGTGAACTTGGTACCAAGGAGACCTAACCGGTGAACACCAAGCCTTTTTGCGTGCTGAAGGGCGGTGTCGATGATGCTGATAAGAGGAAGGGTCGTTTTAGCCTGAAGTTGCTCAAAAACGACGTGGGGCGTTAACCCGCACATGAAACCGAAGTCCGCACCGCCGCGTTGAAGTTGGTTGGCGGCGTTAGCGAGGTAGGTTGCGGTTTCGTCAAACTGCTTGTTATCGATGAGGTCAAACATGTGGTACATGTTCACCGAATTGATCATGAGTTCGGGGAGGGTCGTGTGGCTATTTTGCCGATCTTGATAGCGGGTAATAATGCCCTGATAGTAATTCATAGTGGCTTCGGGACCGAGACCGCCGATCATGCCTGCGTGTTTCATGGAATCATCGCCTTTATGTAGTAGTGTGAAGCTAGTTACAGTCATAAACCAAAGTGGCCGGTAATGCAACCTAAAATGCGGCTGAAGCGGGGTGAGCATCAAAAAGCCGCCACTGAATTTCAAAATGAAAATTCAGCGGCGGCTCTAATTGTAACAAAAAAGGATCCCGCTCACTGTCGGAATCCTTCTTTAAAGTTTAGTTTAGTTGAAGCGGGCACCCAATACAGAGTAGATGTAGTTGTTAAGGGTTGCCTTGATTGCTTCAAGGTGACCAGACTTAGTAGCAGCGATAACGTCTGCGTCTGGCGTGTCGATGATGTAGTTTTCAAGGTCAGCAAAGGTTACCTTGCCGGCTTCGAAATCAGCACCGATACCTGAATCAAATGATGAGTAACGATCCTTCAAAACGTCTTCGAAGTAGCCGTCTTCAAGAATCTTGGCAGCAACACGTAAACCTGCAGCGTAAACGTCCATGCCGGCCATGTGACCGTAGAAGAGGTCTTCTGCTTCAAAGCTTTGGCGACGAACCTTAGCATCGAAGTTCAAACCACCGGTAGGAAGGCCACCGTTCTTCAAGAATTCGTACATAACGAGCGTTGCTTCGTAGATGTCGTTAGGGAATTCATCGATGTCCCAGCCGATCAACTTGTCGCCCATGTTGGCGTCAAGTGAACCAAGCAAGCCGGCTTCACGAGTGAAGCGAACTTCGTGTTCGTAAGTGTGACCAGCTAAGAATGCGTGGTTACCTTCAAGGTTCAACTTGAAGTCGTTTTCCAAACCGTAAGTCTTCAAGAAGGCGATAGTCGTTTGGGCGTCAGTATCGTATTGGTGTGACGTTGGTTCTTTAGGCTTTGGTTCGAGTAAGAATTGACCCGTGTAACCAATTTCCTTAGCGTAATCAACGGCTAATTGGAAGAAGGCTGCGATGTGGTCCAATTCACGCTTCGTATCAGTGTTCAAGAGTGATTCGTAACCTTCACGGCCGCCCCAGAAGACGTATGATTCTGAGCCTAAACGCTTAGCGATTTCAAGTGAGTGCTTGATTTGGGCACCAGCGTAAGCAAAGACGTCAGCAAATGGAGTAGTTGCGCCACCGGCAACGAAACGCTTGTTAGTGAACAGTGAAGACGTGTTCCAAAGCAACTTCTTGCCAGTTTCTTGCATCTTTTGTTCGATCTTGTCGACAACTTTATCAAGGTTGGCGTCGTTTCACGAAGGGTGTTGCCTTCAGGAGCTAAATCGCGGTCGTGGAATGCAAAGTATTCAACGCCTAATTTGTCCATGAATTCAAACATGTAGTCAACTTTGGCAAGAGCAAGTTCCATAGAACCTTCTTCGCCTTCCTTGTCCCAAGGGCGTTGAGCGGTACCTTCACCAAATGGGTCAACTAAGCGTTGGTCCATCGTGTGCCAGTAAGCAACTGAGAACTTGAGCCAGTCCTTCATCTTCTTAGTAGTGCCGTTTGCAGTAATTTCTTCTTCTGGGTTGTAGAAGTTGTAACCTTTAGCAGCCTTGAAGTCTAAGCTTTTTGCCGCCTAAGTAGGCAACTTTTGGGAAATCGAATAATTCAGTCATGTCCATCCTCCGAAAATTTGGCGTTGTTTTAAGTAGTTTTAATTTATAGTTGGTTGCTTGAATCAACTAACGATGATGTAAGTATACCGGATAACTTTTTTATTTGCAAGCGTTTTCTAGATTTTTTTGTGGAATTTTGCGATGAACTGCACAAATGGCCACCAGATCAGTGTTCAGCGAACCGGAGGCGTTAAAAAAACTAGAATCAGCCGATGGCCAATTCTAGTTTATTAATAGTAGTTTTTTAAACGGTCTTCTCCTGCGCACCCTTACCCAACAACTTGCCCATCACGGGAAGTTGTCCAAGGTCGCCGGAAACGTCACCCGGCATCACCACGAGGTTAGCAGGGGAGTTTGCGAGTTCGCTGAAGGCGTTGATCGATTGGTTTTGGAAATACTTGCTGTCGGCATTCGCTAACCCAGCTTGCACCGTATCGATCCGGTAACGTTCAGCGTCCGCCCGAGTCTTGGTGGCATCGGCTTCTGCTTTGGCGGTGGCCATTAAGGCGTCGTTCTTGGCCTTGGTGGTCAGCTCGATCGACTTGGCTTCACCTTCGGCCTTGGCAATTGTCGCCACCCGTTCCCGGTCAGCGGTCAACTGCTTGTCCATGGCCTCTTGAATGGCGCGTGAAGGGGTCAGTTCGTCGATGTTGATTCGGTCAACGTTGATCCCATAGGTGTTCGTCAGGTCGCCGATTGCTAGTGCGAGTTCCTGATTGATCTTGGCGGTTGAGCCAGCGCTTCGTTCAAGTCCATCCGCCCGATGATATCACGCAGGTGCCCCCGAACCAGTTGGGCCATCGATTCCACGGAGTCGGTGTTTTCATACTGGTATTTGACCGCATCCGTCACGTGGTAGTTTAGCGTTAAGCTGGCCGATACGTCGGCGTTATCCTTGGTGATGATCGAGTAGTTCGGCAGTGCGAGTGGCTCCATGGCCAGACTGACCTTGCGGATCTTTTGGAACAACGGGATGTAAAAATGCAATCCGGACGCAACACTGTGGCTGTACTTCCCCAACGTTTCCACCAGCCCTGGTTGTTTTGTGGCACGATCTTTAATCCTAATGGCATAACTGTTTCCTCCTCAATAAAGTTAACCCCTAAATGTGACGTAAAGTTAAAATGTTACCGTTGGCTTCAATAACGGCGTACTGCGCGGTCACATCGACCTGACCGTTGTCGTCGAGTAAGTAGCGGTAGTAGATCCTGAAACGGCCACTAAGCCGTTCTCCGGGTTCAACTCCCGGCCAGCGATAACCTTGCCAATAATCTGACGGCCCTCAAAGGTGGGGGTCGGCTTGGCCTGTTCCAACAGCTTAACGATGTAGGCGTTGACGCTACGGTTATCGGTTGCGGCGTCGGCCTCTAGGCGGTCGTACAGTTGCTGGTTCAGCCGAAGTAAAAAGCGTTTTTCCTTGTGGTCGTTCGCCATTACCAAAGCCCCTTTCTGATATCAACTTAATATCACACCGCTATTATGCAACAATTAGCACAAGACGTCAAGTTAAGGGACGCCTAAACGGGCTATTGGCACGCTTCACTAAGCGCTAAATCGCTGGTACAATGGGGCTAACATTAATTATTGGAGGAATCGATATGGCAACAATGAAAGCAATCGGCGTTGACGCAAAGCAGGCGTTAGTTGATCTCACGTTGGCCCAACCCGTTGCGACGGGCAACCAGCTTGTCGTGGCGGTTAAGGCGATCTCGGTCAATCCCGTTGACCTGAAGCTTCGTGAAGGGGTCACGGTTGAAACGGCTCCGAAAATCTTAGGCTATGACGCAGTCGGTACCGTAACGGCGGTTGGTCCAGACGTCACGAAGTTTAAAGTAGGGGATCGAATCTACTACGCAGGCTCGACTCAGGTTGCTGGCGCGAACGCCGAATACCAGTTGGTAGATGAACGCCTCGCTAGTTTAGCACCGCGGACGTTGACGGATGCGCAAGCGGCAGCGATGCCACTGACCACGTTGACGGCTTACGAGCTGTTATTTGAAAAACTCCAATTCGTTGGCAAGGCCAATCAAAACCAAAAGCGCACGTTACTGATCATCAACGGTGGCGGTGGTGTCGGCACGATCATGGCGCAACTCGCACACTGGGCGGGCATCACCGTGTTAGCGACTAGTAGCCCGAAAAATGCCGATTGGTTGCGGCAGAACCAAGTTGACGTGCCGTTGGACTACCACAAGGACCTGTATGCGCAGGTGCGTGAAGCGGGTTACGACAGCGTGGATGCCATCGCGATCCTCTGGGCGCCAGAAGCCTACTTTGACGTTGCGGCTAAGTTGGTAAAGCCATTTGGTCATATTGGTCGATCGTGGGCAGTCCGGCTGATCTACCGTTGTATTTGATCAAAAACAAGGCCGCTAGTTTTGACTGGGAGTACATGTTTGCGAAATCCGACGCGGACTACAACGTGGCCTCTCAGGGGCGAATCTTGCAGCTGGCAGCACGGTTGTTTGATCAGGGCGTCTTAACGACCACGCTGACCGAAACGATGACGACGGGCATCAACGCGGCTAGTCTCAATGAAGCGCACGCTCGGGTTGGCGCCGGCCACATGACGGGCAAACTCGTCGTGACGGGGCCGTTCAATGCGTAGGGGGTGCGCATGTTAGCGAAGAAAACGCAGATCACCCTACCAGCAGTGTTTTGGTCAACGCTACTCTTAAATGCGGGGGCGGCCTTCATGTGGCCCCTCACCACGGTCTACATGAACCAGATGTTAGGCAAATCCCTCACGTTAGCCGGCAGTGTGCTGTTGGTTACCTCGCTCATGATGATGGTGGGTAACTTCGTCGGCGGTTGGTTATTTGATCGCTGGTCGCCGTACGGAACCGGATTGGTTGGTGCGGGGATGTCACTCATAGCGATGCTGGTGCTGATTCGCTGGCACGCGTGGCCGACATTCGCCATCATGTTGTTTGTGGTGGGGTTCGGTGACGGCATCAGCTTAACGGTGGGCAACTCCTTTGCGGCCACAATTACCCATAAGACGACGCGACAGGTGTTCAACGTGCTCTATATCGGCTTGAACGTGGGCGTCGTAATCGGGACGCTGTTAGTGGGGTACTTGTTAGACTTTGGCATCACTACGGTGTTTGCGGTGACGACCGTGTGCTACATCGCGCTGTTTGCGATTATGGCGATTGCCTTTCGGGTTGAAATCTCGACTAATCAGGCAGAAAAGGAAACGGCGACTAAGGTACCCGGTGCGAACTTACGGGTGATCTGGTTACTCTGTTTGTTGGTGTTCACGCTGTACGCCAGTTACGCGCTTTGGGAAAGCGTGCTGTCCGTGCACATGACCAACCTGCACATTCCGTTCCGAAACTATAGCTTGCTTTGGACGTTAAACGGCATCTTGATTGTGGTGGGCCAGCCCATCATGAACCGGTTATTTGCGAGCCGGAAGCTGGCAACACAGATCGGGTTAGGGAGTGCGATTTTTGCGCTGTCGTTCTTCCTGCTGATCTTTGCGAGTCAGTACGCGGTATTTGTCGTCATCATGATCATTTTGACGTTTGGTGAAATGATCGGCTTTCCTGGCATGCCGGCCTGGGTCGATGCGTTGGCTGAAGGTGGGCAGAAGGGGAAATACCAAGGCATGTATAACGTGGCGATTTCCCTCGGCCGGGCGGTTGGCCCGCTGTTTGGCGGTTTGATGATCGATGACTTTAGTTACCAAGCGCTGTTCCTGACGGTGACGGTGGCGATGCTGCTGGCGCTGGGATTGGTGCTGTTGGGGAATACGCGGTTGCGACGGCGGTCGGTGAAGTAAAGCAGAGAGTGGAACGAAACGGGTTGGGAACGGTGTGTAAGGCGGGGTAAGTGAAATTGCCCGGTTTT
>NZ_BBAD01000100.1 GCF_001311075.1 Secundilactobacillus similis DSM 23365 = JCM 2765 | reverse complement strand
AAAATCAAATCATCTTTTGATGATACAGTTACCAGTCCAGAACTAAAGCGGCTTAGAAAACTCAGTAAAAAGCTTGAAGACGCAGCCAAGATTAACCTGTTTAACGATGCAAAAGATGAGCAAAATCACTTTGAGGAGATCAATAAGCAGTTTTTAGCAGCTCAAAAAGAATTTGATAAATCAATGCAAAATCCAATGTTTGCAAAAGGCCTAGAATGGCGCATGGAGTTTCCTGAAGTCTTGGATGAAGATGGAAATTTTGTCGGATTTGACCTAATGATTGGCAATCCACCCTACATCTTTGCACGTAATCAGTCATTTAGTGATGATATGAAGAAGTATTATCTCAATACCTATAAAGTTAGTGAATACCAAGCTAATACTTATACACTTTTTATTGAGTTGGCATACAAGCTCATGCGTGAAGGTGGAACCTTTAGTTTTATCATTCCAAACAATTTCTTGACAATCCAAACTAATACTAAAATTCGTGAGTTTATCGTAGAAAAAACAAGCGATGTTATCCTGATTAACTCACTTGATAAGATTTTTTCAGACGCAAACGTTGATAATTGTATTATTTTCTTTAAAAAAAGTAATCCAAATTGGATTCAAGTTTCAGAGTTAAAAAATGATGAGTTCACCACCTTCGGAAAGGTAAAATCTAACTTTTTTGGGAAAAATCCAATGTTTAGTTTATCAATGGTCAAGTATGATTCAGCGATTAAAGCCTTTTGGAAAATAACTAGTTTTCCAAAATTAAACAGAAAAAAAATAGCATCTGTTTCTACTGGAATCAAAGCTTATCAAATCGGAAAAGGAAAACCAAAACAGACGGCAAGAAGTAAACAAGATAGAATATATCACGCTAAATCAAAGATTGATAATACCTACGTTAAATATCTCGAAGGAAAAAATGTAAGTAGATACGCTCTTTCTTGGAGTGGAGAATGGATAAAATATGGAGATAATGTTGCTGAGCCAAGATATTCGGTAAAATTTGACAAACCCAGAATCTTAGTTCGCCAGATTCCTGCAAATCAAATTTATAGTATAGAAGCCACTTACACTGACGAATATTTCATAAATGATATAAATTCAATGGTTGTTTCTAATATCCAAGTTAATCCCCTATTCTTGCTTGGTGTGATAAACTCAAAAGCAATTACCCTTTGGTTTATGATGAAGTTCGATAAATTTCAGCGTCGCATTTTTCCGCAATTCAAAGTTAATGAACTAGGAGAGTTTCCAGTACCCGACGCGAGTGAAAATTGGCAAAATAAAATAGCACGACCCGTTCGGCAGCTGATGGACGAAATGAAAAAAGAAAATAGAGATGAAGCTTTGATTTCTAGTCTGAACACTCAAATTGATGAGTGCGTCATGACTTTGTTCCAGCTCACGGATGAAGAAAAACAGAGTATCCGAAATTTTAATGTATAGCATACCTCGAAAAGTTATTTTAAGCTTGCTAAAAAATTGCAATAATCACATTTTTAGTGTTAAATAAGGGCCTATAATTAACAAATAACCCATTCAGAATTTTAAGCAACCTATTCTGAATGGGTTATTTGAGTTAAACTAGAAATAGAAAGTAAAAACACAGTTCGGTTGGTAGTCCGAACATAGCGAAGCTATCAGTAACCTGCCTCCTTGGTTGTCCATCTTTCTTAATTAATTTTAAGGAGGATGTTTGATGTCTACTATCAAGGGATCATTAACAATTATCTATGAACCACCGTTTTACAAAGCTATTTTTGAAAGACGTTTTGAGTCCATTTATGAAGTTGGTCAAATTAACTTAGGCCCTTCAGAACCTAAATTAGCCTTGATTTATGATCTAGTTCTTCATCATTGGAATAAAGTTATCTTTTTCCAACAAAATGTTTGTGCTTCGTCTGTTTCTGAACGAAAAATCAATCCTAAGCGCCTTCAAAGGTTAGCTAGAAAGAGTATTCAGTATGGTGTCGGGACTAAAGCACAGCAAACACTCAAAAAACAGTTGGAATATCAAAAAGTAACACGACAACATAATAGACGTACTAAGAAGATTTTGGATCAAGAAAAAAGATATAAGTTGCGCCAGGCAAAAAAAATACAGAAACACAAAGGACATTGAGAACCTAGTACAGAAAACTATATATTGTATTCAGGGTCTATAACTATCAAATCGCCCCTCGAAAATCTTGTTAAAATAGCCCCCAACATCTATATTATAGATGTTGGGGGTTATTTATTTTCATATTATAAAAATAACTTCTTTTATTCGTCATTTTTTCGATACCTTTTAGCACGATTTTGACCAGGAAATAAACGATCATGTGATCCGACTCGAATGCCAATTAAGACTAGTTCATCTTTATCAATCGTATAAACCACCAGGACATCGTTAGTTTCGCTTGGTGTTTTGTTTTTCGGGGTATCTCGTAAGTGAAATTCATTATAACCGCTCATTCGCCGATTAAGCTCATGATCTTCAAATTCTGATGGTAATTGTTGTTGCTCAAGCAACAGGTCAATGGCTGCTCGAACTTCATCAATAATAGATTTGTCTAAACTGGCTAACCGTTTTAGATCAGCATTAAAGGTTGCACGTGGTTTAAATCTTAGTTTTTTCATTATTTAAACTGACCCCAATAATCATCATCTGATTCAACAATTTCATCGTCAGGTAAAACATGGCGTTTAATTAACTGATCACGTGCAATTGCATATTCTAACGAACCTTCTTTAGCTTTTAATGCTCTTTCTAGCCAGTCCATTTTTTCTTGTGAAACGATGGCTACTGCGCGACTATTTGAACGAGCAATATAAACTGTTTCGTCTTCGTCATTAACTTGATCTAAATATTTTTTTAAGTTAGCGCGAAAATCGCTCTGTGTTAATGCTAATGTCATATTTATCACCCTTTCATTGTACTTAATATTGTACTTTAATTTGTACTAAAAATCAATTTTTTAAGGAGCTAAAACTATGCAACAAGTTGTCTTACCCATCAAAGATTCGAATGTACTTAAAGAGGTTCAAGATACTTTACTCAATAACTTTAAAGCTGGCCGGCGTAACTATACAGTTTTTCAAGTTGGCAAAGCGACACTGTTACGAGTTAGTGATGTCATGCGCTTAAAACAAACCGATATTTTCAATCCGGACGGTTCTATTAAACAAAATGCGTTTATTCATGACCTAAAAACTGGTAAACCGAATACCTTGTACCTTAAACCGGTTCAAACAGAGCTCTTATTGTACCGTCAATGGCTACTTAATCATCAGCTGGATTCTGAATGGCTCTTTCCCTCAATTCAACACCCCGAGCGCCATATCACGGAAAAACAGTTCTACAAAATCATGAGTAAGGTTGGTGAGCTGTTAGGCATTAATTATCTAGGGACCCATACAATGCGCAAAACCGGTGCTTATCGCGTTTACACGCAATCAAATTATAATATTGGCTTAGTCATGAATTTGCTCAATCATTCCAGTGAGGCGATGACTTTAGCTTATTTAGGCTTAGACCAGGCTAGTACTGAAACGATGCTGGATAAAATTGATTTTGGTTAGGAGGCCGGCTTTATGGATTTAGATTTTGAAACCAACAAGTATGATCTTTTTGATGATTGGCATCAAAACAAGACTAAACAAGCCTTTACACAAAAATTGCAACAACAAGCTCAAATTGAAAAAACACACCTGCCACAATTATTGTCGCGTGAAGATTTAAAAATTCGTTGGCAGATGAACTCTCGTCAAAGTGTTCACCAAGTTACTAGTAAGCCTGATTTTCCACAACCCGTTTTTGCTTTTAATCATGGTAAGACGCCACTTTACTTAGCAACTGAAATTCAAATTTTCGAAATTAATCACCCCTGGGTGATAACTCCTGGTGCTCGGCTTGCTTATAGTCATTGGATCCTTCGTAATGTGATTGATTAATCTTGAGATTTGGCTCTAGGATTTTTATCGTTGGCGCTAGCCTTCTAATACAAATAATCCCCATTTTGATGGGGATTAAATCTACCCTTGACAGGTGTCAAGGGTGTAAGTGCGCATTGACCTCATTTCACTCGGTCTGCTGATAGCCATAGAATCGATTTTTGCAGTTGTTGAATTGAATTTATTTTTAATTCAATTTATGCTTACGCTTAACTAAGTTTGTTATGCTTTGAATACTTAAAAGCTGTTGCGGATTAAGCTGTTTTAAGCCATTTTTTTAATCGTTCTGTGCAAAGAATCTTTATAAGTTTGGTAATAAATTTTGAATAACGGTACTGTAAAATCTGTGAATCTAAATTGAAATCATTATTTTGATGTTAGGAGTAATCAAGATGGACGAAAAGAAAGTATTAAAAACCATTGATGAAATGCTTGCTGATCCTTGGCAAGTTGATATTCAAGAATTGTTTGAAGCTTCTGTCAATGAACCTGACGAGATCAAAAAGAATTTGTATGATTCCCTGTATACTTATGTTTTGCAAAAAAGACAAGAAGATATTATTAATCGTCCTGGCTTCGTTATTTAGCCCTCTAAAAGCCTGCTGAGGGCTTTTTATTTTTGCTTTGGTATAAATATATATAAACAGTCTCAAAATCGCTAGAAACGAGAAATAAGGCCCTTAAAAACGAATATAGCAGTTAGATTCTTGTTAAGATTCAAAAAAAACTAACTGTTTGCTGTCAATGGTAGCGGACGAGCGTAGCGTGGGAGCATAAGGAATTGACAGCTCTAAACCAGTCTTAACACTGAAATGGCGAAAGCCAAAGTTTTATAGAAACTTTGCTTTCCTGCCTAACGGCGAGTGAAAAAGCGGTCAAGCTGGTTCAGCTTGGACGGGGTACGGGGCGTCAGCGCCCGTATTGAATGTGGCTTGCCACATCTTTTAGGCAACGAACAGAGTGAGGCGCAAGGAGCATAGCGACTGGAGTTTAATGTGAGCCGGTTTTTGGCTCACTCCTTTGTGTTTTTTGTTTCTAGATTTTAATCTCGTACAGCGGTGCCTCTTTTATACCTCTTTTATAAACCTCTTTTAAACCTCTTTTAGACCCCTATTGAGGCTTACTCTCCCAAGGAGTACAAAAGTTTATCGACTACATTTTGTCTGTTTATCGACTACATTTTGTCTGTTTATCGACTACATTTTGTCTGTTTATCGACTACATTTTGTCTGTTTATCGACTACATTCATTTACTTCCGTATTAAAATAAAGTAGTATTAATCATGGAGGTTACTTTTATGAGTAATGAATTAATTAAATACGATCCTGAATTGAATACAATTCCTTTGCGAAGATTTACTCCTATAGAAATGAATCTGTTCTTTTCTATTGTTTCCAGAATGCGTGATAAAGGAGATAATACTGTTAGATTCACCTTTGATCAATTAAAAGAATTAAGTGCCTATAAACCAACTGCAAATACTCGTTTTATTGATGACATACAAAGTACATATCAAAAAATATTAGGTCTTAGATTTGGTTCTCGAAGTAAAGACGGCCTCGATAGAGAAATGTTTGTTATGTTTACTCAATTTGAAATTAAGGGTTCGGCAGAAGTTCCTTATGTCGATATTCAAATTTATCCTAAGGCATTGAAACTTTTAAACAATCTTGAAAGTTGGGTACGCTATGCTTTAGCAGAATTCAGAGATTTAAAAAGCAGTTACGCAAAAACAATGTTTCGTCTTCTTAAACAATTTCGAACTACTGGATATGCTTATTTTTCTAAGAATGACTTTTTCGAATTACTTGATATTCCTAAAAGTTATTGGAATAAACCTGCAAATGTCGAATCTAGAGTTATTCGGCCAATTAAGGAAGAATTAACCCCGCTTTTTAGGGGGTTAGCTATCAGAAAAAAGTATGGTAAGGGGCGAGGAAAACCAGTTATCGGTTATTCTTTTTCCTGGAAGCCTGAAAGAAAAGACGCAAATGATTTTTCTCAAGGAAAGTTTCAAGATGAGCGTCAAAAACTTTTTAATATCCAGCATAATGGCGAATTAACAGAACAAGAAAAATGGCGTGCAACTGACAAAGTTAAACGATTGCCTTTAGGAACAACTGAAAAACAAACCTTAGCTGAAAAGCAAGCTGAACATGATAAAAAAATCAGAGATCAGGCAAGACAAGAAGTGCTTGCTGAACTCCGAAAGGGGTTTGGAAATCATGCCTAAAACTATTAGAGAACTTGCTGACGAATTAAATGTCTCTAAACAAACTATTCAATATCACTACCAAAGACTACCAACAAAGAACCAACAAAAAAATAGTCAAGGTACAAATATGATTAGCCTTACAGCTGAAAGGATTATTAGGGACAAGGTAACAAAGCCTTTGGTAGCAAATGGCCAACAAACAGGTAGCAAAAAAGCGACAAAAAATAGCAAAGAAAATAATGAGCTAATTGTTACTCTAAGAAGAGAAATAGAAGATTTAAAGTCTCAACGTGACAAACAGCTTGCTACCAAAGACCAACAAATAAGTAGTAAAGACCACCAACTAGATCATCTAACAAAATTGATAGATCAGCAACAACAATTACAATTAGCAATTGTTGCAGAAAATCGCCAATTAAAAGAACATGTGCAAAAATTAAGTGGCTTTGTTGGAACGTCCAGATCCAATCAAAAAATTCAATCAACTGATAGTAACTTGTCAACTGAAAATAACTCTATTCAAAATACGGATAGAAATGACAAGCAAGTAAAAAAAAACGTACCCCAATCTGGTAATATACAAAAAGATGCACCTAAAAACAAAGTCCATAAAAATTGGTGGCATTTTTGGTAATATCAAGCTAAATTCTAAATTTATTTTTGAAATTAATTATTAATAGAAGGTGCTAAGTTGATTGATAAGTCCAGAAAATCAATTTTAAAAATGAGCTCAAGGGAAGCGAAAACTTTTTTACTTAAACCATCTAGTTACGTTAATATCCAACTGCCAAGGTATTTTAACTTCTCTGCTGTAATTAAAAAAGCAGATGATTTATTAGACAGTCATACGTTAATAGAGCTTTCTACCAGTAAAACGGCCCTATCACAAACTACAGACGTAAATTATACTCTTCTAATGAATAAAGATGGTCGCTATGATTGGCGCCCGTTATCAATAGTTCACCCAGTTCCTTATGTTGATCTTGTTAATTCAATAACTAGCCAATGGTCAACCATAATTAACCGATTTAGTGAGTTTCAAAATGATGAACGAATCCAATGTATTAGTGTACCTGTTGAATCAGTTGGGAAAAAAAGTGACAAAGCAGAAACAATCTTGAATTGGTGGCAAAACTTAGAACAGGCTTCAATTAGATATGCTTTGATATACAAGTATTGTATTAAAACTGATGTTACAAACTGTTATGGATCAATTTATACACACTCTATTTCGTGGGCAATTCATGGAAAACAATGGGGTAAAAATCACCGTCGTCCTGGCCAAGGTATAGGAAACATGATTGATGCTTCAATCCAACATTTACAATTTGGTCAAACAAATGGAATTCCTCAAGGCAGTATTCTCTTTGATTTTATTGCTGAAATCATTTTAGGCTATTCTGATTTCTGTTTATCAAAGAAACTGGAAAATATTAAGGAGAACTTTAAAATTATTCGGTATCGAGATGATTACCGAATATTTTCAAATTCTAAAGAGCTATCGGAAAAAATATTACGAGAACTCTCAGATGTATTATCAGATTTAAATATGCACTTTAATTCAAAAAAGACTGATATAACTACTGATATAATTGGAAGTGCAGTTAAAAAAGATAAGCTCTTTTGGACTGTTAAAAATGCTGCAATTTGTAGCAAGGATATTAACGGAGAGTTAATTTATAATTTAGGTTTACAAAAGCATCTATTGCAAATTTACGACTTGGCAAAAAAATATCCCAACTCGGGAAGTGTAACTACCTCACTAACTGCTTTTTTTAATCGATTATTGCCTATATCTAAAGTGCCTAAAGATTACCAACAACTCATGAGTATTGTGGTTAATATTATTGTACAATCTCCAAGGACAGTACCAGTTGGTATTGCAATACTTGGCAGGTTATTGGAATTGATTGAAGAGCCTAATGAAATTACAGTAGTCATAGATAATGTTATCAATCAAATAGAAGATATTCCTAACATTGGTTTTATTGAGATATGGCTTCAACGCTTAAGCCTTGTTGGTGGTGAATCAAAAAATTATTCAGATCCTTTATGTCAAAAAGTTCAGTTAAATAATAACAATGTTTGGAATTCAACATGGTTAAAGGATTCCTTTTCAGAAGATTCGATCATTAATCGCGAATACATTCAAAAAATGAAATTAGCGATCCCACAGAAAGAGATTGATTTGTTTAACGACTATCCCTTTTAATAATACGTATTTACCTCAAAATAGGAATACACACGACTTATAAGATTAGAAGGAGCATTAAAATATGAATATTACAATGCAAAAAACATATGACTTTTTTAACGAATTCAGTTCTGTACATAGTTTCGGGGAGGATTTTTAATGACGATTAAGAGACTTTCCCTAAAGCAAAGTATGAATAAGAATGTTCAAGCCATCATGCCACAGGAAGATGAAAGGTTTGGATTTGAAAATAAACTAATCTCCTACCTAGAAACACTACAAACTAAACAAACAGAATCGGAAGAATACCAAAAAAACTTGATTTCCCAATTCTTAAAATCGCTTCTTCCAAAGAATTTTATCAACACTAGTAATCGGATTGACCTAGCCATCTACAATGGACAAGACAGCACTAGTTCTCTTGGAGTTATACTCGAAGTTAAGAGTTTAACCAACAAAAACGAAATGATGACACGTGAGAATATCAACACCAAAGCTTTTCGTGAGACAGTTGCTTACTACATGGGAGAACGCTTTTCTGGCAATCTAGAAATTAAAAAGGCCATTATCACGAATGGGTTCTCTTGGTTTGTTATAGAAGCTAAGGAGCTCGAAAAACACTTTTACAAAAATAGCAAGCTCCACAGCCTTTACGATAAATGGCAAAAAGGACAGCTTTCCAGCTCTAAAACAGACTTCCTATATAGTGAAGTCATTGCGCCAGAGATTGATAAAGCCATTGAAAAAGGAATTACTATCGCTCACTTTGACCTTATCGACGCACTTGCCTCCAAGAGACCTATGAAAATCAAAAAGAGGAATCTCACTCAGCTCTATCGTTTCTTTACGGCTGAGAATTTGTTAAACAAAGAAATTTTCACTGATTCAAATAAGCTCAACAAGGCCTTCTATGACGAGCTCCTTTACATCATGGGTTTAGAAGAAGCCAAAAATGGAACTTCAAAAGTCATTAAACAGTTAAAACCAGAAAAGCGGGAGTACGCTTCATTGGTGGAGGCTATTATAACAAGGCTCAATCAAAATGATGTCCCTGTTGAAAAACAATATGATAATGCCATTCAACTGGCAGTTGTTTGGATTAATCGAATTTTGTTCTTGAAGCTCTTAGAATCCCAACTTGTCACTTTCAATAACGATGAGAAGTTCAAATTCATGACTTATGAAAAAATCCAAGGATACGGTGACTTAAGCGACTTATTTTTTGGAATCCTTGCTAAACGAAAAGAACAGCGAGACCCCCGCCTAGAGGCAAAATTTGGAGACATTCCCTATCTAAACAGCTCACTTTTTGAGGAAACTGACCTTGAACGTTCGCCAGAAGGAATTACCATTGACCGCCTGCGTGAAGAAGATATTCAAATTTACAGAAAGACAGTGCTCAAAAGCCCCAGTGGAAAACGGAGAACCGGCAAAATGAACTTTCATCAATACCTATTTGAATTTCTAAATGCCTATGATTTTTCAACCACTGTCACGCATAAAGTAAATTCGAAAAACGAACTCATCAATGCATCAGTTCTCGGCTTGATTTTTGAAAAAATCAACGGCTACGCGGACGGATCTTTCTTCACACCTGGAAAGATTACCATGTATATGTCCCGCCGTGCGCTTCGTTCTGCTGCCGTGGACAAGGTTAATCAAGCTTTGGGCTGGAACGCTAAAACTATTGAAGACTTAAAATTCAAGATACGTGATATTGAAATTGCTCGCAAAGTTGGACAGGCGATTGATCACTTAAAAATCTGTGATCCAGCGGTAGGATCCGGGCACTTTCTTGTTTCAATCCTCAATGAAATTATCGCTTTGAAAAGTGAATTAAATTGTTTATTCGACGCTGATGGGAAGATTCTCAATGACATTCATTGCTATGTAGCAAATGATGAACTACTTATTCAGAACTTTTCAGGCAACAACTTCACCTATCATGTAGGCAACATAAACTCAACTAGAATACAAAAGGCAATTTTTATTCAAAAGCAAACCATTATTGAAAATTCCTTATTTGGTGTTGATATTAACCCTAACTCAGCTAATATCTGCCGCTTACGTCTTTGGATTGAACTTTTAAAAAACTCCTACTACAACGAAACGGGCAATCTCGTCACGCTTCCAAACATTGACATAAACATTAAAGTCGGGGATAGCCTGCTTCATAAGTACGATTTCGACTTCAGCTTTGACTTGCGTAAGACAGATTTTAAAGAGTACTTGCAGCTGGTCAAAGAATATAAAAACACTAATAATAAACGCATCAAAGCTGAAATCTTTTTAAAAATCAGC
>NZ_BBAD01000099.1 GCF_001311075.1 Secundilactobacillus similis DSM 23365 = JCM 2765 | reverse complement strand
TCTGGACGAGCACTTTTCAATGCGGCTTTGGCAAGCGAAGCGACGACAAACAGCCGACACCCAAATCGCACCCAACACTTACGCTGGACACAAACGTTAGTCTTTCTAAAAAAATCATCCCGCCAAAATGTGTTACCATATAATGTAGCGTTATTCAATCAAACAAGGAGGATGCCCATGGAACGGATTTGGTTTACAGGGTACCGCGCTTATGAACTGCAGCTGTTTTCTGAGCAGGATCCAAAGTATAAAGTTTTGCACTATGCGCTGACTCAAGTGATGAAGCAAGCATTAGACGATGGACTGCAGTGGGTGATTACCGGTGGTCAAAAGGGCATTGAACAGATGTCGGCTGAAGCGGCACTGGCGCTTAAACCGGATTATCCAGAATTACAGGTAGCAGTCATGCTGCCATTTGAACATTTTTCGGGACGGTGGAAGCCGGAAGCTCAGGCCAAACTCGCGTCGTTAATAAGTGACGTGGACTTTTCAGCTTCGGTGAGTGACCATGATTATCGGTCACCGCAACAATTAAGAAATTACCAAGAATTCATGTTATCGCATACGGATGGTGCAATTTTGGTTTACGATGTAGACAACGACGGTAAATCGCGGTACGATTATGATGCGATTTTGAAATGGCAATCAACGCATGACTACCCCGTGCAACTGATTGATTTTGATCAATTGCAGGAGTTTTCGGTTGAATTTCAAGAAAATTTACCAGAAAATGAAAATAAGGGTTTCAATTTAAACTAATATTTGGTAACATCTTATATGTTGGTGTTGAGCAAATAATGAGGTGTATGTAGATGGCAACGATCAATTTCACTCCTAAGGATATTTTACAAAAAGAATTTCGGCAAAAGATGCGGGGCTATGATCCTGCTGATGTCGATAGCTTTTTGGACAATGTCATTAAGGATTATGAATCATTCACGAAGGAGAGTCAGCACCTCCAAGACGAGAATGAGCGCTTACGAGCAAAAGTCGATGAGTTAACCAAGCAACTTTCTGTTGGTGGTCAGACGGTAGCACAACCAAGTCAACCAGCAACGAATGTGACTAACATGGATATCTTGAAGCGACTTTCAAACTTGGAACGCCACGTCTTTGGCTCTCAGTTAGATAGTGGTGCGGGTTCTTCACACCGGTTATAATTTTTGGTTAAACGATTTGTAAATCTCGGGTAATCGCGGTCGGCAAAGGTCGGCTGAGGAAAGTCCATGCTCGCACAAGCTGCGATGCTTGTAGTGTTCGTGCTCGGTGAAAAAATAAGCCGGGGGACTTCGCAAGAAGTTACGGCGGAGAAACGCGCTAAGGTTTCGGCTATGCGTTAATACTCCTGAAAGTGCCACAGCGACGATGACGTATTCGGAAACGGGTACGGTGGAACGTTGGTAAACCCCTCGAGCGGGCAACCCAAACTACGGTAGGGGCGCTTCACTTCTGGAAATGAACTAAAAGTGGGGGGAGAGTTTTTACTCTCGAGATAGATGATTACCGCTTACTTAAACTGTCCCTGACATTTAGGTAAGTACGGAACATGGCTTATAGAGATTTACAGGTTCAGGACTGGTGGGAGTTTACTCTCACCTTTTTTTATGTCTTTAAACCGGGATTCCCCGGATTGAAACGTTTTTAGTTGGTCACTCAGTCAGATTAAAGGAAGAGGCCCATCATGAGAAATCAAACTTATCAGCTATACGCAGCAACTGCCAGTGGTTTGGAAGCCATTGCTGGTCAAGAATTGCGAGATTTAGGTTACGACGTCCAAGTCGATAACGGTCGGATCTACTTCGAAGGTGACATGCGTGACATTTTACGCGCAAACCTATGGCTCCGAACGGCCGATCGGATTAAGATCGTGTTAAAGTCATTCCCAGCAACCACGTTTGACGACGTTTTTGATACGGTTACTGCAATGGATTGGGATCAATTACTGCCAATGGACGCGGCTTTCCCAGTTAAGGGACGTTCAAAGAACTCTAAGTTATTCAGTGTGTCTGATTTACAAGCCGTCACTAAAAAGGCTATTGTTAACCAAATGGCGGCCGCTTACCACCGTAAAACGCGGTTCCCTGAAACTGGTGCCCAATTTACACTTGAAATTGCCTTGGACAAGGACGTTGCAACCTTAACCTTGGACACGACTGGTGATAGTCTCTTTAAGCGGGGCTATCGTCAAGAAAAGGGTGAAGCACCGCTGAAGGAAAACTTCGCGGCAGCATTGATCATGTTGACTAACTGGCACCCAGATATGCCGTTTATTGACCCAATGTGTGGTTCTGGGACCATTCCGATTGAAGCGGCTTTGATGGCACGTAACATTGCGCCCGGTATCAACCGGCACTTTTCGTGTGAAGCTTGGCATCCTGATAACAAGGCAATGGCTGATGAACTTAAGGCAGAAGCTAAAGCCGAGGAACGGGACGGTCAGTTTGATATCGCTGGGTACGATATTGATGGCTCAATGATTGATATTGCGAAGTTGAACGCCAATGGTGCCGGTGTCTTGCACGATATTCAATTTAAACAATTGGCAGTCAAAGACTTTACTACTGACAAGCAAGACGGCGTGATCGTTGCGAACCCACCATATGGGAAGCGGTTGGGTGATCAAAAGACCGTCCGGGAACTCTACAAGCAAATGGGCCAAGTGTACAAACCCATGACAACTTGGTCAAAATACATTTTGACGGCTGATCTTCAGTTTGAGTCGTTCTTCGGTCAAAAGGCAACAAAGAAACGTAAGCTCTACAACGGGGCTTTGCGGACCGATTATTTCCAGTATTGGAAGAACAATAAATAGCAACTAACGATTTTAAAAAGGCCTCATCAATCCGTAAGCGTCAGGATTGGTGGGGCCTTTTTGATTTGACTTTTCATGACCGTCAGCGGTGATCATGAACGGTTACGTGAATTGAATCATTAGTCGTGTGGCGGTTCTCACGTGCGGATTATCGTCAGCATGTTGCTTGTGATTCACTTGACATAGCGATGGCAATTAACGAAAAAAAATTAACCTTGCATCAACGTTGCTTTGTCAACATTTACCGTGAAAATGACGTTTTCAGTCAGTTAACATCATGAAAATAGCACTGGAATAGGCTTTTAAACCATGTTAGACTTTGTAACATTAAAACTTACTTAGAAAGTCGTGATGTCAATGAACCTCGCAAATGTTTCCTTTATGGTCCTTTCAAGTATTCTAGTCCTTTTCATGACACCGGGATTGGCCTTCTTTTATGGCGGATTGGTGTCAAAGCGCAACGTTGTCAACACGATGTTATCAGTCTACGTCATGACTGGGGTTGCCATTATGCTATGGATCATCGTTGGTTATTCGTTATCCTTTGAAGGTGATTTCGGTGGTGTGATTGGGAATGTGTCTCACTTCTTCATGAATGGGGTCGATTTGAACAAACTCACAAGTACGAAAATTCCAACCGGGCTTTATGCAATTTTTCAAATGATGTTTGCGATTATTACGCCGGCGTTATTTGTTGGCGCGGTTGTTGGCCGAATCCGCTTTAAGTTTCTCCTAGTGTTTTTAGTCTGTTGGTCCGTTCTAGTGTATTACCCAATGGTGCACCTTGTTTGGAGCGCGAACGGCTTATTAGCGCGATTAGGAACGGTTGATTTCGCAGGTGGGACCGTGGTTCACATTAACGCTGGGATTACAGCATTTGTGCTTTCCGTCTTTTTAGGAAAACGAATCCACTATGGGGATAAGCCCCATACCCACTACAATTTACCATGGGTCTTATTAGGAACAGCAATTCTTTGGATTGGCTGGTACGGGTTTAATGCAGGTTCCGCCCTCGGCGTTAGTAGCGTTGCGGTTCAGGCCACAATTACCACAACGGTTGCGACTGCAACGGCCATGGTTGCATGGATGTTCTTAGATATGTTCATTCAGGGCAAACCAACCCTAGTTGGTGTTTGTACCGGGACACTCTGTGGGTTAGTTGGAATTACGCCGGCAGCTGGGTTTGTGACGATCAACGGTGCTTTTTGGATCGGTTTGGCAGGAACTTGTGCCAGTTACTTCTTTGTGAACGTTTTGAAAGACCGAATCGGGGTTGACGATGCCTTAGATGCGTTTGGTTGTCATGGTGTTAGTGGAATTATTGGGAGCATTGCGACGGGGTTGTTTGCGACCAAAACGGTTAACACCGCACTGCCAGAGAATGGTTTATTCTACGGTGGTGGTTGGCACCTATTCGGTATTCAGTTAGCAGCAACTTTGATTACCATCGCGTTTGTGGCCGTGATGGTGAGTTTGATTATCAAAGGGCTAAGTTTCGTGATGGCAATGCGGGTTGACCCTAAGGAAGAAGAGTTAGGGTTGGATCAAGGCGAGCACGGTGAAGAAGCTGATTATGCCGTTGAACTCAGCAATGATGTTGCACAGTCACAGAGTGATTTGAGCCTGTACGCCGATGAATTTAAGGGACAAATGGCGAAGTTACAAGAGTCGACACACCGAATAAGGTAATCGATGCAATATCAAAAACCGCTTCAATCCGATATAATTGGGTTGAAGCGGTTTTATTTTTATAATGAGGTGATTGAAGTGGCAAGTAAACGAACGCAAGCGGTTGAGTTGGTCAACATGTGCATGGTTTTTGATCCGCAAACGAAACGGGTTTTAGTTGAAGATAAACCCAACGTTGCTTGGAAGGCGGGACACAGTTTCCCGGGTGGACACGTTGAACCTGGTGAATCAGCGGCAGCTGCAATGATTCGGGAAGTATATGAAGAAACGGGCTTAACCGTGAGTGACTTGGAGGCCTGTGGTTGCGTGGAATGGTTTGATGATGACTATCGCAAAATCGGATTTTTATACCGAACCAGTCATTTCTCAGGGACCATCAAAGCCGGCGGTGAAGGGCAGATATATTGGCTGCCACTGACAGAGTTAAATGAGAAAAACACGGCCGAGAGTTTTATGCCGATGCTCGCCATTTTTACACAGGCCACTACGGTTTCGGCCACTTCAGACGTGATGAATGGCCATCTGACGCTGGAAGACTAGTTACCACCTACAATGAGAACGATAAGGAGGTCCCAAACGCTATGAACGATGATTCCCGGCCAGAGGGACTTGGTTTTAAGGAATAACCAGCCAAACAGGTAGCCAAGTAACCCTACCGTGATTAAATTACCGATGATGGTAATACCTGATAAGCTGGGATACGTTGTGAAGTAGCGGGGTAAGTGAATGCAGGCGAACATAATGGCCTGAATGATCAGTGCGGTTTGGTCATTCGTGACCAGTGGTCGAAGGCGGTTCAAAAAATAGCCCCGAAATAGGGTTTCTTCGCAGATGCCAACAATCAGAAAGTCTTGGAATAACATTGTCGGTTTAAATGAAGGCACGATGTGGAGGGTGTGCTGTTGCATCATTGCTGAAAGAACTAGGTACAAAATGACGATTCCAAGGGTGATGAGAAATGGCCGTTGGCGCATCGGTTTTTGAAATGGCTGTGCAATACTCAGATCCGTTGCTGCCGTTTTACGGATAAGCAAAACGCCAACCCCTAACCACGCAATGAGTTTAACGAGGTCCAGTAGCCCTTCTTCGACCCATCCGCTGGTGAGATTCTTGATAGGCACGTTATAAAACACCTGAATCACAAACCACATCAGGAAAAAATACCCGTACTGAGCCAACAATTGTCGGCCACGTTTCTGTTTAAAAATAATGGTCACGTCCTTCGAAAATTGAAATGATAACTCAGTTTAGCATGGGTTTTGACCGAATAGGCTGAAAAAATTAAAATTTTTTTGAAACTTAAACTTGGCGAATGTTTCCAATCAGCTAGTGCATTAAGCGTTGGTATATTAGGCATAATCGACTTCACAACCCGTCTAAATGGCGCGTTAGTCCTGATCAATTTTAGTCGAAATTAATAAAAATTCTAGGATAATACTTTACTTACAAAAAGTAAGCTGTTATACTGATTCTCGTAAACAAAAAAGAGAACTTAATTTTGGAGGAGTTGCCATTATGAAAGAACAATTACTAGACTTAGCTAAGAACCGTCGCTCAATTTACGCTTTAGGTCGGAACTTGACCCAAACCCCTGATGAATTGGCTGATTTAATTACCAAGACGATCAAGTGGGTGCCAACGTCATTTAACAACCAAACGACTCGTGCCGTGATCTTATTCGGTGAAAATCACGAACAATTATGGGACATCGTGGCTAAGCGCTTGAAGTCAGAAGTGCCAAGTGAAGAAGCTTACCAAAAGACGTTGCAAAAGATCAATGCCTTCAAGGCAGCCTTCGACGGTGCTTTACTACACTGACATGAGTGTTGTTCACCAATTCGAAAACGACTTTGCACTTTACGCTGACAACTTCTACGACTGGTCAGAACAAGGCCAAGGTAACGCCCAATTCGCTGTTTGGACTGCCTTAGCTGAAAACGGAATCGGTGCTAACCTCCAACACTACAACCCACTGATCGATGACGAAGTCAAAGCAGCCTTCAACATTCCTGATGACTGGAAGCTCCGTGCTCAAATGGACTTTGGCTCAATCGAAGCCCCAGCCGGTGACAAGGAATTCATGGCCGATTCAGATCGGTTCAAGATTCTTAAGTAAACTTAGTTAATCATTAGAAAACCCGTTCATTTAGCTCGAATTCGAGCTAAATGAACGGGTTTTTAATTTTTACCGGCTAGTCAGACGCGGGTGGTGATGTTATCCTAGAGGAGAGACTAAAACGGACTAGGGTAAAATAGTCTGGGCGCTAAAAAAGTGCCATAACGGCCTCGATTAATCGCATAAGGGGTGTAATTTGACGTGAAAAAGAGAATTGCAATTATCGGCGGTGGTATTGTTGGTGCAAGCACGGCTTACTATCTGAGTACTTTACCCGGTGGTGACCAGCTTGACGTCACGTTGTACGACGATGGCGTTGGTCAAGCCACCAAAGCGGCAGCCGGCATCATCTCACCATGCTTTCAAAGCGCCGTAACAAGCAGTGGTATCAGCTCGCAACGGATGGGGCATCGTTGTTAATGACGTTAGCGCGAAAGGCCAACCTTTCAACTGAAATTTACCATCAGACTGGAACAATCGTTACTCGAACCAACGAAAAGGATCTTCACGAACTTTACACATTAGCGCAAGAGCGCCAAGCTGAATCACCAGATATGGGTGAAGTCGCGTTGCTTTCTGCCGAAGAAGTTCAAGCACGCTTACCGCTGTTAACGCGGCCTCAACCAGGTGTCTGGGTTGCCGGTGGTGCTCGGTTAGACGGGCAAGCATTGGTCGAGGAATTGCTATCGCAAGCCCAACAAGTTAATTTAACCGTCAAACAAGAACGGGTTTCGTTTGACCATGAGGGCCAATTAATTGCGTCTGCAGGCGCTAAGCGATTTGATCAAATCGTTGTTGCTGCCGGGGCTTGGTTACCAGAATTATTAGCGCCAATGGGCATCAAAGTCGCGGTCCGCCCACAAAAGGGGCAGTTGATCGTGTTGAACGTTCCGGACTACCCAACTCAAGAAAACATGCCAGTTTTGATGCCAGAAGGTGAACGTGATTTTATTCCGTTTGGCCACGGTAAACTAGTTGTCGGCGCAACACATGATGACGAGGGTCAGTTTGATCTTTCAGTTACGCCAGACGCAACAACGGATCTACTGAGTAGTGCCCAGCACTTTGATGATCAACTGACTGCTGATAGCATTGTTGGCACGAAAGTTGGGACGCGTGCTTACACGGCTGATTTTGCGCCATTCTTTGGTCGGCTTCAAAGTCACCCCAAACTACTGGTTGCCAGTGGTTTAGGCGCATCTGGTTTAACGACTGGGCCACTCATTGGCCAATTATTAGCCGGCACCATGATTTATGGTGGGACCCCAGATTGGTCGAAGTATCAAAAGTCATTAACGAACTACGTGTCATAGGCGTCCTTGACGATGTTGTTGGAGCGCTTGTTGCGCAAGGTGGTGCGCCCCTTGATTTTGTTTTTCGGGTACCCATTTTGAAATGACCAGCGCAAACCTGGACTGGCAATCAAGCAGTTGATCGACTAACGGTTGGTAATGTTTCGCGTAGTCTTATCGAGACTGTCAGCAACGATTTTGCTATCCGTGTAGAAGAGCACTGTACTACTAGCAGCTTGAGTGCCCGCTGTTTTCAACAGCGCATTGAAGCCAGCAATTGCTGCTAAAAATTCCGCGTGGTGATTATCACCATCCGCTAACGCCTGTTTAAGCTGAGTTTGTTGACCAGCATGAACGATGAGAATACCAGCGGCACACAATTGTGTTTCGGTATCCGTTGCGGCATCCGTATAAAGTGTAAACATAATAACAACCTTTCATGAGAGGATGTGTCTATCATAGACCAAAAACGGCAATTTTTATATCAACCAGGACCGTTAAAAAGTATTATTCTATGGAGTTGGACGTTTGTGCTCTTGTTTGTGAGCTTGATTTTAGGCCTTGAACTACTGTCACAACACCAATGGTTGCCCTGGAGTCTTGGCGCTTTGTTTATCATTTTAACCTGGGCGCAGATTCATTACCGCCGAATTTATCTAGAACACCAAACGATACGTGTCAGCCGAGTCATCAACCACCACTGGGTCGATATTGCCCTGAAGGACGTCCAAAACGTTCATGTTTCTAAATACCGCCTTGGATTTGTCTACGGGGGTAAAATTTACCAATTTTTACTTCCGGTGAACTCAGCCATTGAACTATCAGAGTTGATTCATCAGGCTAAAAATCTCACTGTCGAAACGAAGTAACTGATTATCTTGCGAAGGAGCCCTGCATTTTGAACGATATTGAAATCTCACAAGCTGCTACGGCAGCCCCAATTACTGAAATTGCCGATCAGTTAGGCCTATCCGCTGATCAAATCGAACCCTACGGTGCCGTGAAGGCGAAAATCAAGCTTCCCGTTGCCGGTGAAGTTGGCGATTCAAAACTGATTCTGGTGACGTCGATCAACCCAACGCCAGCTGGCGAAGGCAAATCAACGGTCACGGTCGGACTTGGTGATGCCTTGAAACGACGCGGTAAAAAGGTTGCCATTGCGCTTCGGGAACCATCCCTGGGTCCCGTTATGGGGATGAAGGGCGGTGCGACCGGTGGTGGTTACGCGCAAGTCATTCCAATGGAAGACATTAACCTGCATTTTACGGGTGATATGCATGCGCTGACTGAAGCACACGATACATTGTCAGCGTTGATCGATAATCACATTCAACAGGGAAATGAGTTAAATATCGACCCCCGGCAGGTGACTTGGAAGCGGGTCATTGATATCAATGATCGTGCACTTCGCCAAACGGTGATCGGCTTGGGTGGCCGGACATCTGGTGTGCCACGCCAAGATGGCTTTGATATCACGGTCGCTAGTGAACTCATGGCGATTCTTTGTTTGAGCAAGGATCTTGGTGATCTCAAAGAACGGATCAAGCGAATCGTGATCGGCTACACCTATGATAAAGAACCGGTCACCGTGGCCGATTTAAAGGTTGCCGGTGCGATTACTTTATTGCTAAAGGATGCGATTAAACCGAACCTTGTTCAGACGTTGGAACATACCCCCGCAATCATTCATGGCGGTCCTTTCGCTAACATCGCCCACGGGTGTAACTCAGTCTTGGCAACCCAAACTGCGTTGAAGTTAGCTGACTATGCGGTCACTGAAGGTGGCTTTGGCGCTGACCTTGGTGGCGAGAAGTTTATGGATATTAAGACGCCCGTTCTTGGTAAAACGCCAAATGCTGTTGTGGTGGTTGCAACGGTTCGGGCGCTTAAATACAATGGCGGGGTCGATAAAAAGTCCCTAGAAACCGAAAACTTAGCGGCATTGGCTGCCGGCTCAGTTAACCTGAAGCGGCATGTACAGAGTATGAAGCGGTATGGGGTACCCGTATTGGTTGCCGTTAATCGGTTTACAACGGATACCGATGCCGAAATCGATCAATTACTGGCTTACATCAAAGATGAACTGGGCGTCCCAGCCTTTGATACCACAGTTTGGGCCAATGGTGGTGGTGGCGCACTGGACTTGGCGGATGCAGTTGTTGAAGCAACGCAACAACCAAGTGACTTTGTACCACTGTACGCCCCAGATGATGATTTAGTGACTAAGATGACCAAAATCGTCCAAGATATTTACGGTGGCCGGGATGTTGAATTGGAACCTAAAGCTAAGCGCCAGCTGAAGACCTTTGTTAAGCACGGCTGGGATAAACTACCAGTCTGCATGGCTAAAACACAGTACTCACTGTCAGATAACGCTAAGCAGTTAGGCGCACCAACCGACTTTACGATTCACGTGCGCGAATTTGTGCCTAAGCTTGGGGCTGGCTTTATCGTTGCGTTAACGGGTAACGTCTTGACTATGCCCGGCTTACCGAAGCATCCAGCTGCGTTGAACATGGATATTGACGCGGATGGGACGATTACCGGCTTGTTCTAGTCATCATCGATGGGTACAAACTATAGCATACAATGGATAGTAATCATTCATTAGGAATCTCGACTGCCAATTGGTTAGTTGAGGTTCCTTTTTTATTGTGTCAGAAATGTTTGATCGATATTCACTGTCGCTTGTGTCCAGTGTAAGCATTCTGCTGTTCAGTTTGTGAAGTGCGGTGATTTGCTTGAACTGTCGATTCCGGTAAGCGGCTTGGTTCCTGCTGTGGGGCCGGCCTGAGCCAAAGGG
>NZ_BBAD01000098.1 GCF_001311075.1 Secundilactobacillus similis DSM 23365 = JCM 2765 | reverse complement strand
CCGCTGAGCTCCGCGCGCCTCCGCCTCCCGCTACATGGTGCGCTGTTGGCAACCAGAACCGCTGACTGTCACATGCTGAAGTTGACGAAACTGTGTGATAGCAACGCTGGGCGATAACTCGATAGCTGCAGAAGCAATTGTGGTCAATGTTCAGTAGCCGTCATGAACCAACGATTGCGCTGCAGAAACGTATCACTTGCACGTCATGTTTATGCCAATCAGATATGCTATGTTGTCGTTCGACGCGTTTTGAGATGTTCTACGATAGTGCCGAATTGCGTCAACGTAAGATGAAGGTAAGCGACTAGGTGTATGCTGTGTCGCGATGATTGGTGGTTGTTGGTGTTCTTCCGACAACCGCCAATCATCGGGGACAAATGTAAGACTCGCACGGGGTTTAGCGAGACTTACATTTGAGGTCTGAGACCGCTCTTCGGCTCAGGCCGGCCCCACAGCAGGAACCTGACCGGCTACCGGAATCGACAGTTCACGCAAATCAAACTTCACAAACTGAACAGCAGAATGCTTACGCTGGACACAAGCGTAAGCATCAACGCAAAAGCTCCGGCTGGTTCAAGGTTCAAACCAGCCGGAGCTTTGCGTTAGCGTCACGTATCGTTGGTGCTGATAGTGTTACTTTTCAGCTTTTAAAGCTGCGAAACGGTCTTTGGTAGCTTGGAGCTTGGCTTCGTTATCAGCTTTTTTTTGGCGTTCGCTCTCAACCACGTCGGCTGGGGCGTTGGCCACGAAGCGTTCGTTGCTAAGCTTCTTCTTAGCACGGTCAACTTCGCTTTCAAATTTCTTGATTTCTTTTTCAAGCCGGGCAGCTTCTTCGTCTAAGTCAACTAATTCAGCCAGTGGTACGTAGACTTCAGCATCGCTAATGATCCCGGTCATGGCTAACTTAGGTGCGGTGATGTCGGCACCAATCGTCAAGGCCTTTGGGTGAACGAACCGGTCAATGTAGTTCCGGTTAGTTTCGAACACGTGTTGTAAGTCCTTGTTGTCAGTCTTGATCAAGACGTCGATTTCAGATGACATTGGAGCGTTGGCTTCGGCCCGGATGTTCCGAACAGCTTTGATCAACTCAATCAAGTTGGCCATTTGGGCTTCGGCTTGGTCGTTTGCAAATTCGGCGTGGGTCTCTGGGTATTTGGCAACCACTAATGAGTCCCCAACATGTGGCATCGTTAACCAAATCTTTTCAGTCACGAATGGCATGATTGGGTGTAGCAAACGTAAGGTTTGATCCAAGACATAAGCCAGCACGTTGCGGGTGTTGTCCTTGGCTTGTTCATCGTCACCGTTCAAGGTTTCCTTACTCATTTCGATGTACCAGTCACAGAAATCGTTCCAGATAAAGTCGTACAAGGCCCGACCCGCTTCACCGAAGTTAAACTTGTCGAACTGTTCAGTAACTTGAGCAACCAACTTGTTCAAGCGACTGAGAATCCAGCGATCAGCTAAGTCCCATTCACTTTCAGCTGGTAACTTCGGTTGCTTCATGTCACCAAGGTTCATGATCACGTAACGACTGGCGTTCCAGATCTTGTTGATGAAGTTCCAAGCAGCGTCCATCTTCGTGTAAGTGAACCGGATATCTTGACCAGGCGTTGACCCGTTTGACAAGAACCACCGAAGCGCATCGGCACCGTACTTGTCGATAACGTCCATTGGATCGATCCCGTTACCCAGTGACTTACTCATCTTGCGACCTTGTTCGTCACGAATCAACCCGTGCAATAACACGTGCTTGAATGGCCGACGACCAGTAAATTCAAGGCTTTGGAAGATCATCCGTGATACCCAGAAGAAGATGATATCGTAACCGGTAACTAACGTATCGGTTGGGAAATACCGCTTGAAATCAGGCGCATCCGTGTTTGGCCAACCCATCGTTGAAAATGGCCACAAAGCACTTGAGAACCACGTATCCAAAACATCTTTATCCTGTTCCCAGTTTTCGATGTCCTTAGGTGGTTGTTCGTTAACGTAGATTTCACCGGTTTCCTTGTTGTACCAAGCTGGAATCTGATGACCCCACCAAAGTTGACGGGAGATAACCCAGTCATGAATGTTTTCCATCCATTGTGAGAAGGTCTTTTCGAACCGATCAGGCACGAAATCAACCTTGTCGTCAGTTTCTTGGTTCTTCAACGCTTGTTCGGCCAATGGCTTCATCTTAACGAACCATTGCGTTGACAAACGGGCTTCAACTTGAACCCCAGTCCGTTCTGAGTGACCAACTGAGTGCACGATTGGATCGATGGCAATCATCAAGTCTTGGTCTTGGAGATCCTTAACCATGGCTTTCCGAGCTTCAAAGCGATCCATGCCTTCGTACTTACCGGCATTTTCGTTCATTGTGGCATCTTCGTTCATCGTGTTGATGCGTTCCAAGTTATGACGGTTCCCAACTAAGAAGTCATTAGGGTCATGCGCTGGCGTGATCTTAACGGCCCCAGTCCCAAAGGCGGGATCGGCGTGTTGGTCACCAATGATTGGAATTTCGCGGTCAGCTAATGGCAAGATAACCTTCTTGCCAATGACATCCTTGTACCGTTCATCCTTAGGGTTAACGGCAACGGCCGTATCACCCATCATCGTTTCAGGACGGGTAGTGGCAATTTCAATGTAATCCTTGCCGTCAAGGGTGGTTTCGCCATCAGCAAACTTGTATTTGACGTGGTAGAAAGCCCCTTGATCGTCTTTGTGAATCACTTCAATATCAGACAAGGCAGTCCGAGCTTGTGGATCCCAGTTGATGATGTACTCGCCACGGTAGATCAAGCCCTTGTTGTAGAGTTGAACGAAGACCTTTTTAACGGCATCGGATAACCCTTCATCAAGCGTAAACCGTTCACGGGAGTAATCGAGTGATAGTCCTAACTTACCCCATTGGGTCTTAATGGTGTTGGCGTATTCGTCCTTCCATTCCCAGACCTTTTCAATGAACTTTTCACGACCAAGGTCGTAACGGCTGATCCCTTGTTCACGTAGCTTGGCCTCAACCTTTGCTTGAGTGGCGATTCCGGCATGGTCCATCCCTGGTAACCATAACGTATCGAAGCCTTGCATCCGCTTTTGACGGATGATCATATCCTGTAACGTAGTATCCCAAGCATGGCCTAAATGCAGTTTCCCGGTAACATTAGGCGGTGGAATAACGATGGAATATGGATGAGCCTTCTTATCCCCACTAGGCTTAAACAGCCCGTCTTCTAGCCATTCGTTGTAACGACCCGCTTCAACGGATTGCGGATCGTACTTGGGTGGCATTTCATTTGATTGTTCACTCATTAAATCAACTTCCCTTCTTTAATTTGATTGCTATGTAAGAAAAAAGCATCTCGTCCTATCATCTAACAATAATAGGACGAAATGCTTCGCGGTACCACCTAAATTGGGCTTTTAACCCCTCTCAATAACAATCGGTAACGGATGTCACTCCGGTTTGGCTTACTATCAGTTCAGCCAAACAGCTCGCAAGCTACTGGTCGTGGGTTACCGGAAACTGTTTCAGCCAAGCAGTTTCTCTCTGAACGGTAAGGGCCACGACCCCTCTTGCTTCAAATGCTTATACACGCTATGATAGCCAATTTTTAGCTAAGCGTCAACTCTAGATGTTAATTTTTCTAATGCATCAAGGGCTGCTAGGTAATCTGGTTCATTTTTGATTTCAGAAACGATTTCTTCGTAGGTGATCACACCCTCAGCATCAGTAATGATGATTGCCCGAGCTAAATTACCTAACGTTGGTAAATACAAGTCCGTCGCGTAGCCAAATGACAGCTCTTCATCAGAAAGTACTTGGAGGTTTTGAACCCCTTCAGCAGCACACCAGTTCTTTTGTTCTTGAATGGTGTTGTTTGAAATCGTTACGAAAGTTGCGTCAGGATAGTGGTCAGCCTGCTGATTAAACTTTTTAGTTTGTAAACTGCAGACCGGCGTGTTCAAATCCGGCACGATCGACAACACAAGTGGCTTGCCGATCAGCTGTGCCATCTTAACCTTTTCGTTATCCGCATTAAACAGCTTAAACTTTGGTAATTGGTCTCCAACTTGTGGTGGAGTTCCTTCTAATTCAACTGGATCACCGTTAAACGTCACCTTCACAATGAACACACTCCTTGGTCATTTTGAGTTAAATTTAACGCGTTTTTGCTTGAATTGCAAGTGTTAGGTGGTTTTTCTGCTTGCTGTCGATTGTGTTCAACGTAAGCATATTTAGTTTGTGAAGTTCAGTAATTCTGGTTTTGTATAGTGAGAAGATGCCGCGGGAGGCTCCGGCGCTATGCGAGACTGGAACGCAGTGGCGGGCCTACGAGCTAGGAATGGGCAAAAACCGCCCATGCCGGATCTCTCCGGACCCGCGTATGACTAAAGCACTCGCACCCCGAACCCCACGGGGCACTACTGCTTAAGTCATACCGACACTGCTGAGCCCCGCGCGCCTCCGCCTCCCGCTACATGGTGCACTGTTGTCAACCAGAACCGCTGACTGTCACATATTGAAGTTGACGAAACTGTGTACCGGCAACGTTAGACAATAACTCGACAACTGCAGAAGCAATTGTGGCCAATGTTCAGTAACCGCAATGGGCTAACGGTTGCGTGATGCCGAGCTTCATCAGTTGACCGTCGCGTCTATGTTGATTTGATAAGATGACGTTATCGTTCAATGCGTTTTGAGATGTTCTGCGATAGTGCCAAATTGCGCAATATGAGATTCCGGTCAGCGATAGGTGGATGCTGTGTCGCGATAATTGGTGGTTGTTGGTGTTTTTCCCAACAACCATCAATTATCGGGGACGAATTCAAGACTCGCACGATTTTTGGCGAGGCTTGAATTCGAGGACTGAGACCGCTCTTTGGCTCAGGCCGGCCCCACAGCAGAAACCTAGTCGCCTACCGGAATCGTTAATTTACGCAAATCACATTTCACAAACTCACATCAACGAATGCTTACGCTGGACACAAACGACAACAAAAAAGCCAACCAATACCATCGTATCGGTCAGCTTCATCGAATCCGCGATTACAGTAATTCTGCAAACACGTCTTCTTGTTGGTTCATGTAGTTTTCGCCTGGCTTGATTTCAGTCACGGTAATGCCGTTAATGGCTTCGGCCATCAACGTATCAACGTCGATCAGCTTTTCAAAGTTCCGGGTCTTTTCAAGATCAGGCCGGGTCTTTGGTGCTGGTGGCGTAAAGATCGTACAGCAATCTTCAAATGGTAAAATTGACAGTTCATAAGTGTCAATTTGTTCCGCAATTTTGATGATTTCGGTCTTATCCATTGACACTAATGGTCGCAAGACTGGCATCGTGGTGACATCGTTGATTGCCATCATGCTTTCAAGGGTCTGCGAAGCCACTTGGCCAAGAGATTCACCGGTGAACACACCCTTATCACCCCGAGAAGCGGCAATCGCAGCGGTGATGCGTAACATCATCCGCCGTTGGATGGTCATCAGGTAACCTTCAGGCACCTTTTCCTTGATTTCTTCTTGAACTTTCGTAAATGGCACTTGGATAAACTGGATACTACCAGCAAACCCAGCCACTTTCGACGTTAAGTCCTTGGTTTTAGCCAAGCTTGTTCACTGGTATATGGCGGACTGAAGAAGTGCACCATATCCAGCTTAACGCCCCGCTTCATGCCAAGGTAAGCTGCTACTGGTGAATCGATCCCACCAGAGATCATCATCGCAGCCTTACCACCAGTCCCAACGGGTAATCCGCCAGCGCCAGGAATCGTTTCGCTACTGAGGAAGATTCCGTTTAGGCGAACTTCCACTCGTAGCGTAATGTCTGGGTGCTTCATCTTTACTTGAATGCCAGGGATGTTAGTCAGGATGTGGCCACCCAGCTTATCATTGATTTCGTTGGTATCGAATTCAAACCGGTGATCTTGGCGTTTTGTGTTGATTTTAAACGTCATGCCGGGTTCAAATTGAGCCCGAATCATCTTGAGCGCCATGTCTTTAACAGCATCAAAATCCTTTTCCAGTTTAACAACTGGCGAAAAGTTTTCGATTCCGAAAACACCCTTTAACCGTTCAATCACGGGGGTTGAATCGGTGCCGTTTAGTTCAACGTGCAACCGGTCGTGTTGGGCATGGATCTCTAAGTCTTCAAACTCATGCAAGCTGCGACGAACGTTGCGACCAAGCACCCGGATAAAGTCCTTCCGGTTCTTGCCCTTGGTCGACAGCTCGCCGTAGCGAACCATGATTTCAGAATATTGCATACTAGGCCTCCTTAATCGCTAAGTTTCTTGAATTGGTCGTAGAGTTGGTCAAATACTTTGATAAATTCATCGGCTTCCGCCAACGTGTTGTGCTCATCCAAAGAGATTCGAACGGCACTGGTTGCTAACGATTCAGGAACCGCCATCGCCGTTAACGTGCTTGAAGCCAAGTGCTTCTTCGATGAACAAGCACTGGTCGTCGAAATGTAAATATCATGTTCTTCAAATGCATGCACAATGGTTTCACCCCGTACACCCGAAATCGCAAAGCAGAGGATGTGTGGCGCAAAGCCATTATTAATTTCAGAAAAAGTGGTCACAAGTGGGAATTGACTCACGTGATCAAAAATCCGTTTTTTAATTTCAGCTTGCCGGGCAACCTTTTTAGGTTCGTCATTTAACAACAACCGTAGTGCTTTGGCCATTGCCGCAATAGCGGGTAAGTTTTCAGTCCCGCTCCGCAGGTTACGTTCTTGACCACCACCGGTTAACAGCGGTGCAATTTTACGGCCACGACGCGCATAAATAAACCCGATACCCCGAGGACCGTGGAACTTGTGCCCTGAGAAGGTCACGAAGTCCACCCGATCGTTCATCACGAGCTTTTGAATACCTTTACCGATGCCCTGAACGGCATCGATGTGGAAGTGAATCTTCGGATAGTCTTTTAACACATCCGCCACTTCGGCCAAGGGTTGGATCGTCCCAATCTCATTGTTGACCGCCATGACGGACACTAGAATCGTGGTTGGTCGGATAGCGGCCTTCAAATCAGCGATTGAGATGCGACCATGTTCATCAACGCAGGTACGTCACTTCAAACCCAAGTTGCTTTAACTGCTCCATTGAGTTATGAATGGCGTCGTGTTCGACCGCCGTTGTAATCAAATGGTTACCAAACGCCCGCTTTTCGATTGCAGTTCCCTTAACGACCCAGTTATCACCCTCAGTACCACCACTGGTAAAGAGAATTTCACTCTGAGAAACGCTTAATAGATCGGCAATTTGCTTACGAGACTGTTCCAACAGGTTAAACGCCTGTTCACCAAATTTGTGCAGACTAGAAGGGTTCCCCCAAATCTGATGGCTTACCTTATCGTAAGTATCCACCACTTCGGGAGCCGCTTGCGTTGTTGCACTATTATCAAAATAGATCATGTTATATCTGAGCCTCTTTATTTTAAATTGGTTCGACTCCAATTAAAAGTGTTTCCATTATAACAGAAAACGACTGATAGACAAGCGAGATTGATTGGGTTGCCAGCAAAAAAGCGGTACCAAGCAGCCCCTTTCAAGGCACTTGATACCGCGTGTGTCAACTACGCTTCTTCGTTTGCAGGCGTGGTCGTTTGTTTATTTTGATAATACTGATCTTCTAGTCGTTTGTATGAACCAGGTTCAACTTGATCCAACACCGTTGCAATCGTTTCTAAACTTTTGGCATAGTCAAAATCGTTGTCAAATAACTGTTGGGCTTTTTGACTCGCTTCAGCGACTTCGGCATGCGTCAACCGGTAGCGGTTCGCGTACTGGATCAGCTGTTCAGCTAGTAACGCGCTGTCCACCAAATCATCGGTCTTTTCAGTTAAGATGTCCAGATCTGATTGAATCATGATCAACTGTTTCGTAATATCTTCCATGTTGATTTGGACTTGGTTGATATTTTCGTTTAGTTTCTTGATCTCATCACTGACGACCATGTAGTAGTCTTGATAAGCCTTGCTGGCGCCTGGTAAGTTCAGGTTTTCAACTTGACGCTTAATACTGTGCATCTCGAATTCAAATTGTTGCAACGTCTCGCGAGCCTGTTGTTCTTCCTTAGCTAACCCGGCAACACTATCGTTGATTTCTTGCTGTTGCTGTTCGATCTGCGTCATTTCTTGCTTTTGTTTTTCTTGACGGCTAACAACCTGAGTCATTACCGCCGTTTGATCGTGCATCCGTTCAACGTCACTTTGATAGTCGCCTTCAATGGTTCGAAGCTGTTCCCGGAAACCACGGGCCGTTTCTAATTCTTGGTGATCCAAGGTGTAATTGAGGTTGAGCCGTTCCAGTTCCCGTAATAGCAAACTGTTTTGATTTTTGGCATGGGCAATGAACTTCGCTAAGTAATCTAAGTTAGCTTCGGCTTTAGGTTTCGCGTTCATTTCTTGTTCCATCAAATCATAGAAGTGATCGATTTTTGTTGCAATCGCCGTATCATTTTGAGAAACCGTATCTAAATCTAAGTCGCCGAGGGCCGTCTTGCTGGCAGCAACCTGATCTGTCAACGCGTTGATTTGCTCTGACAAATCAGCCTCTGGGTATTTGTATCCCTCTGCCGTTAAGGTTTGTTCACCCTGTTGTAATTCGCGAATCTGATCAGGAAATTGGGTTTCAATATTCTTGAATAATGGCGGAATCTGTTGAATCATTTCTTCTAATCGATCCGTATCACGTTGCAATTGGGCTAGTAACTCGGCCGCTTTTTCGTGATCGCCTTGACTCGTCAGTTCGCGGAAGTGGTCATTATCATCTTCTAGTTGCGCTAATTGACCTTCCAAACCGTCAATCGCTGGTCCGTACATGAAATTCTTGGCCAGCAACGTTTTGCGTAATGATTGATACTTGCCTTCCAATGACTTAACCGCTTCTTTATGTTGCGTGTCTAGATCCTTCAGCGATTTAACCTGCGCCTGTAACTCATCAATGGCTTGTTGGGCAACTTTCAATGATTCATTCGCCTTGCCAACGGCCTGTTGGGCAGCAAATACGTGGTACTGCTTAGCTGCTGTGATGGCTTGACTAGTTTGCTTAGCTAATCGTGGCAACCGATTATCCGTCAATTCCTGAAAATCAGTTACGAGTGCCTTCACCTGTTCCAGCGTCTTACCAGTAAGGCTCATCCGCTTCACCTGATCCACGGCCTGCACGAGCTGGTCAATGTCTAAGGCCTGACGCTTTTGATCGACCGCCTTTAGTTTTCTGATCAAAACCTGTTGATAGATCAAAACACCGGCGTAAATAACAATTGCTAGAATAATGATCCCGATAAGCACCCTAAACATCTAATCCCCGTCCTTCATATCTAAAATACACACTATGTATATGAGTAATTATGATTGCTTTTTAATCTGCTAGCCATTAAAATCTATGCTAGCTTAAATTATAGCATACCTAGTGAAAAGGCTTCACCGTAAATTTGAAGTTTTAATTCATCTTTAGATAAGGAGATTAACACATGTCTGAAACTACCCCAGCAACTTCCTTGCTTAACCAGCAACTTGACGCCCTTTTATACAACGAACACAACTTGATTGCGAACCTGTCTAACGCATCAGCTTTGTTGAATCAATCCCTGGAGGATTTGAACTGGGCAGGGTTTTATCTGTATCAAGAAGCAGACGATGAACTCCTTTTAGGACCATTTCAAGGTAACGTCGCCTGTGTGCACATTCAAAACGGCGCTGGCGTCTGCGGAACAGCGTTTCAAACTCAAACCACGCAAGTCGTTAAAAACGTTCACGAATTTCCCGGTCACATCGCCTGTGATTCGGCCAGCAATTCTGAAATCGTGGTTCCATTGACCAAAAACGGGGTCAAAATCGGCGTTATGGATATTGATTCGCCATCCTTAGGTCGTTTCGACGATAATGATCGTCAAGAACTTGAACAATTTGCCGAGATTCTGCTCAAACATATTGACATCGCCTAGCGATTCGCGATATACTGGCGTTTGTGTAAAATAATGCAGCGGTGAGCGGTAAGCTCGTCAACAGATCACTGCCAATTGGTGGTTCAGCTAGTAACCTGCAGCTGCACAAGGCGAACACTGCAAAGGGATCTGCACGAATATCAAACTCACGTTAGATTATTTTACTCCAACTAAAATTATTGGAGGAACCAATTTATGTCACGTTATACAGGTCCAAGCTGGCGCATTTCTCGTCGTCTTGGTGTTTCACTTTCAGGTACTGGTAAGGAATTAGCTCGTCGTCCATTCGCTCCTGGCGAACACGGCCAAGGCCGTCGTCAAAAGTTGTCTGAATACGGTACGCAACTTCGCGAAAAGCAAAAGTTACGGTTCACTTACGGTATGACTGAACGTCAATTCCACAACTTATTCGTTCGCGCCGGCAAGATCCGCGAAGGTAAGCATGGTGTTAACTTCATGATCTTACTCGAACGTCGTCTTGACAACGTTGTTTACCGTTTAGGTTTGGCTACTACTCGTCGCCAAGCTCGTCAATTGGTAAACCACGGCCACATCACTGTTGATGGCAAGCGTCTTGACATTCCTTCATACGAAGTTAAGCCTGGTCAAGTGATCAGCGTTCGTGAAAAGTCAAAGGACATGCAAATCATCAAGGATGCCGTTGAAGCCGTTGTTGGTCGTCCTCAATACGTTGAATTCGATGCTGATAAGCTCGAAGGTAAGCTTGTTCGTTTACCACAACGTGAAGAAATGGATGCAGAAATCGACGAATCACTTATCGTTGAATACTACAACCGTTAATATTTCGGTTTTCACAAAAAAGATGCATACCCGCGGGTGTGCATCTTTTTTTGCGTAGATTTACGAAACTTACGCTTGTGCCCAGCGTAAGCATCATTGATGTGAGTTTGTGAAATGTGATTTGCTTGAACTGTCGCTTCCGGTAAGCGGCTAGGTTCCTGCTGTGGGGCCGGTCTGAGCCAAAGGGCGGTCTCAGCCCTCGAATCTAAGCCTCGCCAAAACCCGCGCGAGTCTTAGATTCGTCCCCGATGATAGGCGGGTTGTCGGAAAAACGCCAACAA
>NZ_BBAD01000097.1 GCF_001311075.1 Secundilactobacillus similis DSM 23365 = JCM 2765 | reverse complement strand
ATTCCACTCTGAACTTACACAGCCGAAACCTGCATTTTGAACCACATTTCGGCTATATATATCAGTCTAGAACATCACCTCTTAACGCCACAAAAAACACCTTCAAAGCAACCAACACAAAGTTGTTTTGAAGGTGTTTTTTTAAGCTAAACCTGCTGCCATAACAGCAACCCTAACCCTATTTCCGTCGACTTTGCTTAGCTCGACGCACTGCTTTTTTGACCTGACGTTCGTGGTCCCGCTCTTCGCGTAATTTTTCTTCACGTTCGCGACGGATCTTCCAAGGATTTTGGATTACCAAGGTTTGACCCACTTGGAACGCGTTGGTAATTACCCAGTAGAGTGATAGTGCACTTGGTAAGCTCAACGCGGTGATGAAGATAATAATCGGTGTGCTGACCGTCATCATCGTGGTCATGCTGTTTGATTCGGGTTGCCCCTTCATCATCAGCCATGAACTCAAGAACGTGAGCACCGCAGCTAAGATTGGCAGGATAATGTATGGATCCCGTGACCCCAACTGCAACCATAAGAAGTGACCGGACCGCAAAATGTCCGTCCGCCAGATGGCCTGGTACAGTGCCAGATAATTGGCAATTGCACAACCATTGGCAAACAACCGGCTACCGGGTTCACGCCGGCTTCACTGTAGAGTTTTTGTTGCTCCTCACGCAGTTTGGCCATTGTTTCTTGATCCCGGGACGAGTACTTCTTTTGGAGCGCCTTTAATTGTGGTTGAATCTCTTGCGTCTTGCGCATGCTTCGGGTCTGGAACACCATCAAAGGTAAGATGATGATCCGCACGATGATGGTGAAGACAATGATCCCCATCCCGTAACCGCCGAAGATGTGCGCTAACCAAATAATGGCCCGCGAGAAGTTCAATAGGATGACGCCATCCCACAGCCCCGTACTATGTTCGGTAATCGGTTGATTGCCACAGGCAGTCAGTAAAACCGCTAAACCGATGATCCCAAACATGGTCACAAATCGTTTTAATTTTTTCACTGGTTTTCCTCGCTGTAATCATGATCAAGCAATTTTGCAAGCTTTAACACGTGAATCAAGTGTCCCTTCAGTTCCTTCATTGGCATCTCAGACGCAGCTGGTCTGGCAATTACCAATAAATCAACATCTTGCTTGAGAACCGGTTTGAGCTCAGTGAGCGACTGCCGAATTCGACGCTTGACCCAATTACGATGAACCGCATTGCCAATCTTTTTGCCGACCGAGATACCAACCGGAAATGAGGTTGCCCTGGCCGTTCCAGCCGATACACCACAAATTGCCGGTTGGCTACTGATTGACGCGCTTCAAAGACTTCTTGAAACTCCGCTTCCTTTTTAACGCGGTAAGATTTTCGCATAATGCATCTCCAAAACGTTACTGCCTGCTTTTCCCACTATAAAAATAAAAGACCACTGAACGGTCAGTGGTCTATGCAGACAATACTTTTCTACCCTTTTGACGACGACGGGCTAAAACCTTACGGCCGTTGCTAGTTGCCATCCGTTTGCGGAAACCGTGCACGCGTGAACGGTGACGCTTCTTTGGTTGATATGTGCGCTTCATAAAATTACACCTCCTGATCCTCAGGCATGAAGCCATTTATTTACATCTTAAATGCATTTCTAAAATATAATAGCATACCTTTGCCAAAGTTCAAAGCCCGTTTTGCATTTTTCTTGATTTTTTTTGTGGGAAATAAAATTTGTTTCATGAAATTGCTTGTGGATAACCTGTGAATTTACCGCTTTCTCGCTCACGTTTTCCACGAGGTTTTCCACTAGTTCACAGCCTGTAGTTTCTCAACTATTTTTTCTTGTTGATTCTGGGGATAATCCTGTGAAACACTTGATACTACTGGATTTGTTTTACACAACAACCTGTGGATAAAAATGTTTCACAGAGCTTTATTAAAAGTTATACACAGCCTTGTGGAAAACTTTATCCCACCCCTGTGGAACAATTATCCACAAGTTGAAAAGACTGTGGAAAACTTTTTTCACCCATGCTACACTAAATTTATTCATTTAATATTGGGGAGGAAAACCAGTGCTTGATTTAGACACGCTCTGGCACGCAATTACGGAGGGCTTCCGCCAAAAATTGTCGTTGCCGGCTTTTAATACTTGGATCGATACTGCGGTCCCAGTTAAACTTACTAATCATCGTCTGACAATCAAGCTACCATCAGAATTGCATCGTGACTACTGGCAAAGTAACTTAACGCAGCCACTGATCGAATTTGCTTATGAATTCGCTCATGACGATATCCAACCGATTTTCGTCGTAGAGACCGATGATGACCCGACGGTATCCACACTGAACCAACCCGCAGCTGCAACGGCCACCCTGAGCCAAAACGCGAAGTTAAACCCAAAGTACACCTTTGAGACCTTCGTGATCGGTAAAGGGAACCAAATGGCCCACGCAGCTGCTCTCGTGGTTTCAGAAGAACCCGGCGTCATGTACAACCCACTCTTCTTTTATGGTGGTGTTGGCCTAGGTAAAACCCACTTGATGCACGCGATCGGTAACAAGATGTTAGCTGATGATCCAACAACTAAAGTAAAATACGTGACGAGTGAAGCCTTCACCAACGACTTCATCACCGCCATTCAGTCGAAGACGCAAGAACAGTTCCGTGAGAAGTATCGGAGTGTTGATCTCCTATTAGTAGATGACATTCAATTCTTCGCAGATAAGGAAGGCACGCAAGAAGAGTTCTTCCATACCTTTAATGCGCTCCACGACGATGGCAAACAGATCGTTTTGACATCTGATCGCTTGCCTGATGAGATTCCAAAGCTGCAGGATCGGTTAGTTTCCCGGTTCCAATGGGGCTTATCCGTTGATATTACGGCACCTGATTTGGAAACGCGAATTGCGATTTTGCGGACCAAAGCTGAAGCTGATCAAATCGATATTCCTGACGAAACCCTCAGTTACATTGCCGGTCGCATCGATTCTAACGTCCGGGAACTTGAGGGCGCACTTGCGCGGGTTCACGCCTATTCCAAGCTCGTTAAGAAGCCAATCACAACGGAACTCGTTGCCAGTTCGCTGAAGAGTCTTAAACTTGACCGCCGTTCCAGCGAACTCACGATTCCGCTGATTCAGGAAAAAGTTGCCAAATACTACCACGTCTCGCTGGCCGACCTTAAGGGTAAGAAACGGATGAAGCCATCGTCATGCCACGGCAAATTGCGATGTACCTTTCCCGGGAGTTAACGGATAGTTCCCTACCTAAGATTGGTAATGAATTTGGTGGTAAAGATCACACCACTGTCATCCACGCCTACGATAAAATCGCTGGTGCTTTGAAAACCGACACTGATCTTCAGGCTGAAATCGACAATTTAAAGACCGAGATTCAACGGTAACCGCTGTCACTCAAAAAAGTAATCGATTTGAACATTGAATTCATCTCGACTACTTTTTTACCCGCTTATTTAAGCTATGATGGAGGTACTGCCAAACGGCCTTGTGGACAACTAGTAAAACTATCCACAAGTTATACACATGTGGATAACCCAATAGCAATCAGTGTTCCGCTAACTTATCCACATTATCCACTGCCCTACTACTACTTTTCTTTTTATTAATTAATAAAGAACTATAAGGAGTGCTCACACAATGAAATTCACAATTAACCGTGCTGCGTTCATTAAAGAATTAAACAACGTCCAACGGGCGATCTCGTCGAAGACGACGATTCCCATTTTGACGGGTCTCAAATTAGTGGCTGACGATGCTGGTTTAACCTTAACTGGTTCAGATGCTGATATTTCGATCGAAACGTTGATCCATGCGGATAACCCAGATAACCAACTGGCGATTGCCAGTACTGGTGCCATTGTGTTACCAGCGCGGTTCTTCAGCGACATCGTTAAGCGATTACCAGAAGATACCTTAACGTTAGACGTGACAGAAGGCTTCCAAACTGAGATCACTTCTGGTTCAGCATCATTTACGATCAACGGCTTGGATGCCAACAACTATCCTCACTTACCTGAAATTGACGCCACCGATGCCGTTTCACTGTCAGGGAACGTTTTTCGTGAACTGATCAACCAAACGGTTATCGCGGTTTCAAACCAAGAAAGTCGCCCGATTTTAACCGGGGTGCATTTTACGTTAGTTGACGACCAACTTTTAGCCGTTGCAACCGATAGTCACCGGTTAAGCCAACGTAAGATCAACTTGCCACAAGCTGCGTCAGCCATGTATGACGTCATCATTCCTGGGAAGAGCTTAACTGAGCTGTCTCGAATGATCGGGGATGACAATCCCGATGTTGAGATGCGCTTGTCAGAAAACCAAGTCCTCTTTACCATTGGCGACCGTTACTTCTACTCTCGTTTGCTGGAAGGTAACTACCCAGATACGTCTCGCTTGATTCCTAAAGAATCCACAACGAGTGCGGAATTTGACGCGAAGGCCCTTTTGGCTTCGATCGAACGGGCTTCGCTGTTGTCACACGAATCACGGAACAACGTGGTTAAGTTAACGCTGGATCCTGAAACCGATACGGCAACCATTTTTGGGAACTCGCCTGACGTTGGGAACGTTGAAGAAAGCCTGACACCAAGTGAATTGACCGGTGAAGCACTTGAAATTTCGTTTAACCCAGACTACATGAAGGACGCCCTTCGTTCGTTTGGTCAAACGGCAATTAAAATCGCATTCACGTCACCATTGCGGCCATTTACGCTGGTGCCAACTGAAGATAGCGACAACTTTGTGCAATTGATCACCCCTGTTCGGACGTTTTAGTTAACGAACCGAATTGCAAAAGCCCCGCTCAGTAACGTGCTGAACGGGGGCTTTTTAGTGGCGTGAAAGAAAACTAACGGCACTGAATTTGATAGGCAACGCTACGTTACTTTTTGAAAAGTGACGATTTTAGTCTGCTAACGGAACGTTACTGACGGGCAGTTAAAAACAATCGCTGGTCAAGTTGCGTATTTTAATCAGGAATCAGCACTTAACGTGGCAATCGTCATCCGTCACGACAAAGTTTGACTCAGTAATTTAGTGTCGCTGATTTGAACTAGCTGCCTGTTAATGACGCCTCAGAGCGTCTTAATAGGCCATTACAGTTCGGTATTTACCAAAATTGGCCTTAAAACGGCTAAAAACGCGAAATTCAAATTCTAAGCGTTTTTGGCGCTTCCTAGGCAAAATACCTTGAATGGGCTTAAAATCGCTCAAATAGCCAGTATCGAAAGTGAAACTGTACTTTGGCCAAAAAAGCGTATAATATAAGGGAAAATGAAGGTGGGTGAAGCCGTGAAGAAGGAAGTTTTGATCAAACCACCATACATGACCTTAGGACAACTGCTTAAAGAAGAATCAGTTGTCAGTTCTGGTGGTCAGGCAAAGTGGTTTTTAAAGGAACATGCTGTGGATGTCAATGGTGAACCAGACAATCGGCGCGGACGTAAACTATATCCAGGAGATACGGTCGATGTTAAAGACGTCGGACTGTTTTTTATTCGCTTAAAACCGGGCAATTAGCCAATGGAATTGAACGAATTAACGTTGCATCACTTTCGCAATTACGAAGATTTGGACGTCACATTTGGCTCAGGCGTGAACGTCTTGCTTGGGGAAAACGCCCAGGGAAAGACGAATATGCTGGAAGCCATTTATTTTTTGGCCTTAGCGCGGAGTCACCGAACCAGTAACGATCGCGAATTGATCAGTTGGCAGGCGGAGACGGCTCAAGTTAAGGGCCGAGTTCAAAAGAGCAGTGGTGTGACACCGTTAGAGTTAGACCTTTCTAAGCACGGCAAAAAAGCGAAGGTCAACCACCTTGAACAAGCCAAATTATCGGCTTACGTCGGGCAGTTGAACGTGATTTTGTTTGCACCGGAAGATCTCAGCCTTGTAAAGGGTGCCCCTCAGATTCGGCGTCGGTTTATGGATATGGAATTTGGCCAAATGAGCCATAAGTATCTGTATAACCTAGCACAGTACCGGACGATATTACGGCAACGTAATAAGTACCTGAAGGAACTCGGCAATAAACAGCAGTCGGATCTCGTCTTATTAGACGTGTTGTCTGACCAGCTAGCAGGCTACGGGGCTGAGATCATTGCGCAACGCGTGACGTTACTGAAACAGCTAGAAGTTTGGGCGGCTCAGATCCACCAAGAAATCTCGCAACAAAAAGAGGAACTTGTCTTTCGGTACGCGAACAACGTGGCCGATGACGATTTGGTGGATGTGGCCCATATTCGTGCGGCGCTAACGAAACTGTATCAAGAGCGCCGTGATAAGGAACTGTTTCAACGAACGACCTTAATTGGCCCCCATCGAGACGATTTAAAGTTCTTTGTGAACGGCAACGACGTCTCGAAGTTTGGCTCACAAGGTCAGCAGCGAACAACGGCGCTTAGTGTGAAGTTAGCCGAAATCGATTTGATGCATGAACAGACCGGCGAATACCCGGTGCTGTTGCTCGATGACGTGTTATCAGAACTGGATGATATGCGCCAAACCCACTTGTTAACGGCGATTCAGGATAAAGTCCAAACCTTCCTGACAACGCCAAGTTTAAGTGGCGTTGCTCAGAAACTGATTCACGAACCCAAGATTTTTAACATTAGTGCTGGTCAGGTCCAGACTGATGAGCAGTAGGATACCGGGATTGACAGTAAGGAGGAAGTCACTTGGCTGATGAACAAGAAACTAAAAAAGAGCGTGCTCGGGAATATGATGCGAGCCAGATTCAAGTCTTAGAAGGGCTTGAAGCGGTTCGGAAACGTCCAGGGATGTACATTGGGACCACGAGTTCACAAGGTCTCCACCATTTGGTTTGGGAAATTGTGGATAACGGGATCGATGAAGCCCTTGCTGGATTTGCGGACGCAATTCACGTGACGGTTGAAAAGGATAACAGCATCACCGTTGTGGATAACGGTCGTGGGATCCCTGTTGGGACGCAAAAGAAGACCGGTAAGTCCGCTTTGGAAACTGTCTTTACGATTCTGCATGCCGGTGGTAAATTCGGCGGCGGCGGGTACAAGGTTTCCGGTGGTCTGCATGGTGTGGGGGCATCCGTTGTGAACGCGTTGTCCTCTGAACTAGACGTTAAAGTTGTTCGAGAAGGCAAACGTTACTACATGGACTTTGCTTATGGCCGGGTGAAGACCCCGATGAAGGTGATCGACACAGACCTCCCAGACAACGTTCACGGCACAACGGTTCACTTCCTGCCAGATCCAGATATTTTCCGTGAGACCACGGTTTACGATATCAAGGTGTTGACCACTCGGATTCGGGAACTGGCCTTCTTAAACAAGGGCTTGCGGATCACGATTCGTGACGAACGCCCTGAAACGCCAACTGAAGAATCCTTCATGTACGAAGGCGGAATCAAGCACTACGTTGAATACTTGAACAAGAGTAAGGACGTGTTGTTTGAAGAACCAATCTACGTCGAAGGTGAAGAAAAGGGCATCACCGTTGAAGTCGCCATGCAGTACACGGATGATTACCATTCCAACCTGCTCACCTTTACGAACAACATTCACACCTACGAAGGTGGGACCCACGAAGAAGGCTTTAAACGGGCCTTAACGCGGATCGTGAATGACTATGCGCGGAAGAACAACTTGATGAAGGATAGCGAACCTAACTTGAGTGGGGAAGACGTTCGGGAAGGCTTAACGGCCGTTGTTTCCGTTAAGCACCCGGATCCTCAATTTGAAGGGCAAACGAAGACGAAGCTGGGGAACTCGGATGCCCGAACCGCAACCGACCACCTCTTCAGTGAACACTTCATGAAGTTCATGATGGAAAACCCAACGATTGCTCGCAAGGTTGTGGATAAAGGCCTGTTAGCTTCCAAAGCCCGGGTTGCCGCTAAGCGCGCCCGTGAAGTCACGCGGAAGAAGAGCGGTCTTGAAATCAGCAACTTACCAGGGAAACTGGCGGATAACACCAGTAAGGATCCTGAAATTTCTGAATTATTCATCGTCGAAGGGGATTCCGCCGGTGGGTCTGCTAAGCAGGGTCGCTCGCGGTTGACGCAAGCTATCCTCCCGATTCGTGGGAAGATTTTAAACGTTGAAAAGGCCAGCATGGATAAGATCTTGGCTAACGAAGAAATTCGTTCCCTGTTTACCGCAATGGGCACTGGTTTTGGGGACGACTTTGATGTTGCGAAAGCGAACTATCACAAGTTGATCATCATGACCGATGCCGATGTCGACGGCGCCCACATTCGGACGCTGTTGCTGACCTTGATCTACCGGTACATGCAGCCACTGTTGAACGCTGGCTTTGTTTACATCGCCCAGCCACCACTGTACCAAGTGCGCCAAGGTAAGATGCGTCGTTACATTGACTCCGATGAAGAGTTAGACCAGATTATGGGGCAACTACCACCATCGCCTAAACCAGTGATCCAACGGTACAAAGGGCTTGGTGAAATGGATGCCAGCCAATTGTGGGAAACCACGATGGATCCAGAAAAGCGGCGGTTATTACGGGTCGATCCAAGTGACGCTGCGGAAGCCAACGAAGCTTTCACAACGTTGATGGGCGACAAGGTTGAACCACGACGCGAATTTATCGAAGCGAATGCACGCTACGTTGAAAACTTGGACGTTTAGTGAGTTAGTCACAGGTTATCAACAAGCTGTTCATAACGCAGTAGTAGAACGTATACGAGGCTGGGAGGTTAAGTATTTTGGCTAATGAAGAATTACCAAGTCGGATCACCGACGTCGATTTAGCGACAACGATGCGGACATCCTTCTTGGACTATGCCATGAGTGTTATTGTGGCGCGGGCGTTGCCCGATGTCCGGGATGGGCTAAAACCCGTTCACCGGCGGATCTTGTACGGGATGAACGAATTGGGGGTCACCCCTGATAAGCCATACAAGAAGTCGGCCAGAATCGTTGGGGACGTTATGGGTAAGTTTCACCCCCACGGGGACTCCGCCATTTACGAATCAATGGTACGGATGGCCCAAGACTTTAGTTACCGGTACATGTTAGTTGATGGTCACGGGAACTTTGGCTCCGTCGATGGTGACGGCGCCGCTGCCATGCGGTATACCGAAGCTCGTTTGAGTAAGGTTGCCATGGAAATGTTGCGTGATATCAACAAAGATACCATCGATTACCAACCTAACTACGATGGCTCAGAAAAGGAACCCGCTGTTTTACCAGCGCGCTTCCCTAACCTGTTAGTGAACGGGGCTTCTGGGATCGCCGTTGGGATGGCCACCAACATTCCACCGCACAACTTAGCAGAAGTTATCAGTGCGTTGCACATCCTGATGAAAAATCCGGATGCCACCACCGCTGACTTGATGGAAGCCTTACCTGGACCTGATTTTCCAACTGGTGGGGTCGTGATGGGCAAATCCGGCATTCGGAAAGCTTACGAAACCGGGAAAGGCACCATCACCCTGCGTGCGAAAGTTGAAATTGAAGAAGATAAGAACGGCAAGCAACGTATCGTTGCCACCGAAATTCCTTATATGGTCAACAAAGCCCGTTTGATCGAACGAATCGCCGAATTGGCCCGTGATAAGCGGATCGAAGGCATCACCGATGTGAACGATGAATCCGACCGTGAAGGGATGCGGATCGTGGTTGACGTTCGCCGGGATGCCAGTGCCGAAGTCATCTTGAACAACTTGTACAAGATGACTCTGATGCAGACGTCATTTGGCTTCAACATGTTGGCGATTGTGAAGGGTTCACCGCGAGTTTTGAGTTTGAAAGAAATCTTGCAGTACTACCTGGAACACCAACTGGAAGTTATCAAGCGTCGGACCGCATTTGAACTGAAAAAAGCCAAGGCTCGGGCCCACATCCTTGAAGGATTGCAGATTGCGCTGGACCACATTGATGAGATCATCTCGATCATTCGTGGTTCCCAGACGGCTGAAGTGGCCAAGCAGGAACTGATTACCCGTTTCCCACTTTCCGAAAAGCAAGCACAAGCTATCTTGGATATGCGACTCGTTCGGCTGACTGGTTTGGAACGTGACAAGGTTGAGCGTGAGTATGCGGAATTGTTGAAGTCAATTGCCGAATACGAAGCCATCTTGGCTAGCGAAGACCGTCAAAACGAAATCATTTACCAAGAATTGCTTGAGATTCAAAACAAGTTCGGTGACGAACGTCGGACTGAACTACTCGTCGGTGAAGTGCTGAGTCTTGAAGACGAAGACTTGATTGAAGAAGAAGATGTCATCGTTTCATTGACTCACAACGGCTACATCAAGCGGTTGCCAACGTCTGAATTTAAGGCGCAAAACCGTGGTGGTCGTGGGATTCAAGGAATGGGTATCCACGATGACGACTTCATCGAACACCTGATTTCAACCTCAACTCACGATGTGCTCCTGTTCTTCACCAATGCCGGTAAGGTTTACCGGATGAAGGGCTACGAGATTCCTGAATACGGGCGTTCGGCTAAGGGGATCCCAGTGATCAACTTGCTGAACATTGAAGCAGGCGAAAAGATTCAGGCCGTTATTAACGTCTCTGACGCGGCCGGCGATCAGGAGAAATACCTGTTCTTCACGACCTTGAAGGGGACCGTTAAGCGGACGCCAGTGGCTGAATTTGCCAACATCCGAAGCAACGGCTGAAGGCCTTGAGTTTGAAGGATGAGGACCAATTGATCAACGTTTCAATCGTCGATGACGACCAAGCAATGATCATTGGGACCCATGGCGGGTACGCCGTTAGCTTTAAGGCTAGCGATGTCCGGTCAATGGGCCGTTCAGCAACTGGGGTACGTGGTGTCCGCCTGCGCGATGATGATTACGTCGTTGGGTCCGCAATTTTAGGACCAAACGATAACGTCTTTATCATTTCTGAAAAGGGTTATGGTAAGCAAACGCCGGCTAGCGAATACGCCATTAAAGGGCGTGGCGGTAAGGGGATTAAGACCATTAACGTCACGGCCAAGAACGGGCCATTAGCTGGCTTGACGACTGTCAGCGGTGAAGAGGATATTATGTTGATCACCGATAAAGGGGTCATGATCCGCTTCGGTGTTGAAAACGTCTCAACCACTGGTCGGGCAACCTTAGGGGTTCACCTGATTCGGTTGGATGACGATGCCAAGGTCGCTACGATGGCGGTTGTGGAAAAAGAACCCGATGAAGAACCTTCAGACGCATTGTTGACTGACAACGCAGATGACGCTGCTTCAACGGATGCTGATGCTGCAACGACCACTACTGATGATGATAGTGATACCTCACTAGACCGGTTAGTTGACCGTGCTGAATCAGATGATGATTCGACGACGGATGACGATGCGGAATAGTTAACTGAAATTTGCATGACAAAAAGGCTGCCGGTTGGCAGCCTTTTTTGTTTACGCTTGTGTCCAGCGTAAGCATGCCTCGTTTGTGAAATTCAGTGATTCTGGTTTTATATAGTGGGAAGATGCCGCGGGAAG
>NZ_BBAD01000096.1 GCF_001311075.1 Secundilactobacillus similis DSM 23365 = JCM 2765 | reverse complement strand
AGGAGTAGAAAGCTTAATTAATAATGAAGTGAAGTTGTTCCTTCAGTTATAAATTAATTCCTTAGCGTTTCGCATTCTGTTGTTCCCAGTTCTGTGCTGCGATTTGTACTGCATCCCAAGGTGATCCAACTGGTGGTGAATAGGATAAGTCTAGGTCGCTAATTTCGGCTACTGTCATATCATTAAAAATTGCCGTAGCAAAAATATCACTGCGTTTAGCAACTTCACTACCGTAATGACCAATTAACTGCACGCCTAAAAGCCGGCCACTTTTTTGATCACCAGTAATTCTGATCTTAATTTTTTGAGCACCGGGAAAATAAGCCTTATGGTCATCAACATCAGTTGTTACCGTGAAAGGATTAAACCCTGCCTGGATAGCCTCACTTGTCAATAACCCTGTCCGTACAACAACTAAATCAAATGCCTTTAAAACTTGTGTCCCCAGGCTACCTTTAAAGGCACGTTGAATTCCAGCAATATTAAAACCAGCAATTCTTCCTTGTTTATGTGCAGTCGTACCTAATGGCAAGTAGGTTTCACCTAATAAATGATGTCTTGTTTCCACCAAATCGCCGGCCGCCCATATATCAGGTAATGAGGTCTGCATATATTGATCAACCTCGATGGCCCCGGCAATTCCAGTTTCAGCACCTACCTTGACCAGTAGCTCATTATTTGGTTGAACACCAACAACGATTAAGACTAAATCATACGTAGAAGATTGTGTCTTTTGATGATCATTTAAGCCAACAACTTCCACGTTGCTACCAGTTTCATTAATTTCTGAAACGGTTAAACCAGTAATAACATTGACGGCATTAGCAGACAACTTTTGATGAATAATTCGGCCTAAATCAGCATCAACCGTGGAAAGTATTTCTGAACCTCGTTGAAAAATAGTGACGTCTAAATGCCGTTTTCTTAAAGCCTCCGCCATTTCGATTCCGATATAACCAGACCCAACAATTGCGACCTTCCGAACACTATCTGTAGCTATATTTCTTTCAATCGCAAAGTAATCTGCCATTGTATGCAAAATACGAACTTTACTATCTTGCTGTTGAGCTTGCGCCAGGTCCACACCTTTAATACCCGATAGTTTTGGTCTAGCCCCTGTTGCTACAACCAAGTGGTCATAATGATAAGTTTTTAATTCGCCTGTAAGCGCATGTGCTACGACTTCATGTCGTTGCGGTTCAATTTTATCTGCAATCATGTTCATTTGAAATTCAATACCAGTCGAAGTCAATTCTTGTAAATTACGATGAGCTAGCAAGTGCCAATCCGGCACTTCTCCGCTGACTGCATAAGGTATTCCACAAATTGATAAATTTGGGTACTCATCTGCTAATAATATCTGAACTTTTAATTCAGGTTTAAGTTCTTTAGCCTTTAAGGCCGCCGAAATTCCGGCGTCACTGCCGCCGATAATTAATAATTTTTCCGTTTCATTTGCCATTTAATTAATTCCTTTCACCGTTGTTAGCGAACAAATGCACGACTTAAATCCTGATGTAGATAATCTGAAAACTCTTGGAAGGTTGGATAATCTCTTTGTTTAAAAATTATACCGTTAACCATAGTAATTGGTAATACAGTGATTCCATATTTTTTTAATAGGTCATTTATTTGATGATTACGAACAAAGGCGTCCGGATTTTGTGTAAGATTTCTGCGTATGATTATATTTTCACCATCTGCATTAACATGACGTTGAATTGCGGTAGTCTGAATCAATTCTTTCTTTACACTGGGACCACAAACACCAGTTTCACAACACATCGCCTCTTCAAATATTTCAATTTTAATCGTCTTTCACCTCGCATATTAGACGATGAAAATGTTCAAATTCCTTTTCTATTTGTGTATAATCACGAAAATAGCTGACCGCTAGATTATTTAAAATCAAGTGATTTATTTGCAAAAAGGCTATTTTTACCTTATACAAGTTCTGTTGTATTGTTAATTCACTACTGTATTTTAATTCAAGCAAATTAATTTCTTGGTTGGCTTGAATCAGGTAAACAGCAGAAATTGATTCTATTTCAGCTTTCGTGGCCTGTTTCACTAAAGCATCGACTATGTTTAATCTATTAGCTAATGAATCTTGTTGTGCATACTCAGTTTGCATCATAGCAAGTCATCCTTTCTCAACCAAAAAGACTTAGCGATAACCATAAACCACATAATGTAATGAATAGGACTGGAATCGTGATCGTGATCCCAATTTTAAAATAAGTACCCCAAGCAATTTTTACGTTTTTTTGCGCCAAAACATGTAACCACACTAACGTCGCCAGCGAACCGATTGGTGTGATCTTTGGTCCTAGATCAGAACCAATAATATTTGCATAAACTAACGTTTGGTGCATTAACCCTGATACATTAGCGCCCTTGATCGATAAAGCATTGATCATTACCGTTGGCATATTATTCATCGCTGATGACAGGAACGCTGCCAAATAACCCATTCCCATGGTCGCCACAAACCGGCTACCAGTTGCCATTTTGGCGATAACACCAGCAAGTAATGTTGTCAAGCCAACATTTTGTAGGCCATAAACCACCACATACATTCCGATTGAAAAGAAGACGATGTTCCACGGTGCTCCTTTAATGACTGCCTTAGTATCAACGTGATGACTTTGTTGACCAACCAACAAGAAAATTGCGGCAATCGTAAGTGCAATAAACGAAACGGGAATGTTTAGAAAACTACTGCTAAAATAACCGATCAATAACGCCGCTAACACGACCCAAGAGAACTTAAATAATCGTTGATCTTTGATTGCAGATTTTGGTTCAGCAACCTGATCTGCATCATAATGTTTGGGTAAGGCCTTGCGGAAATACAAATATAAGATACTGATGCTGGCGATCAGTGAAAAAAGATCAGGGATCCACATTCTTAGGGCATACTCGGAAAATGTAATGCCGAAAAAGTCAGCGGAAACAATATTGACTAGATTACTAACAACTAATGGTAACGAAGTCGCATCGGCAATAAAGCCACTGGCAATAATAAATGGGAAAACCTTTTTTTCATCAAAATGTAGGGCTCGCACCATTGCCAGAACGATCGGCGTTAAAATCAATGCCGCCCCATCGTTGGCAAAAAGTGCCGCCACGATCGCACCTAAAATAACGATCAAAATGAACATACGTACACCATTGCCTTTAGCCAGTCGTGCCATATGTAAAGCGGCCCACTCGAAAAAGCCGATCTCATCTAAAATCAATGAGATCAAAATAATGGCAACAAACGACAAAGTGGCGTTCCAAACGATCCCAGTAACGGTACCCACATCTTTAAATGTGACGACCCGAAATAGCAGTGCAAGTACTGCCCCACCAATTGCGGTCCAGCCTATTGATAGCCCCTTAGGTTGCCAAATGACGAATAATAACGTGAGTAAAAATATAAAAACAGCAAAAAAGACTTGCATAATTCCTCCCAACTACCAAAATCAGGGTATCGCTACCCTGATCAATTGATATCTTTATTTAAATCGTTAATAGCGTTTGTTCAAAATCTGGTTGCCACTGTTCCACTGCAAAATGATTGGCCGAAACGTCTTTGACTTTTTCGATCCATTCAACTTCATTTTGTGCCCGTGCTTGTAAACACGGATGCGTGGTTTGTGTAGCCAGCATGCTTTGATTGACCAACCACCATGTATGGGCAATTTGCGCCCGGTTTAAATCTTCATTGAGCCGCATTGATTCGTAGACTGGCGTTGTTTCCGGTAAAGTCACCATCACGATCTCGGTTTGTTGGGGATCTTGCAACCGTGGCAATAGATCAATAATTGCTTGTGGCACGTCACCGGCTGTGCGCTTAACTTCCTGTGCATAGCTTTGAGTGGAATCTAATAGTAACAACGTGTGCCCAGTTGGCGCCGTATCGATCACCACCACGTCACTGTCGTTTTGCGCCACAATATTAGCAAAAGCGCGGAAAACCGCAATTTCTTGCGTACATGGTGAACGGAGATCTTCGGCGACATAATCAACGTCAGCCGCTTTCATGGTTTGGCGAGCCGTTGCCAGTACTTCAGCTTGATAATCTTTCAATACCTGCTGCTCGTCAATATGGCTGATCGTAACTGCCGGATCAGCTGTTTTAAAGAAATCTAGATGATCGGCCGGATCAGTGGTGGCTAGATGAACGGTTTTATGTTGGGCCACTAATTTCTGCGTGATCTGCACCGCAACCGTTGTTTTACCGACGCCCCCTTTGCCCATGGTAAAAATAATCTTTTTATCCGTCTTGATCAGATCAGCAACGATCGTATCTAAGTTGGGATAGTTATTGATCAGCGGCGGATAGGTAGCTAATGCGGGTTGTGTTGCCTGTAACACCAGGTGTAATTTATTTAAGCCGGTAACGTTGTAGGCGCGTAACGGCACTTCATACTGAGCAAATTTTTTTAATACAGCCGGCATTTGTTGTAGATCAGCCTGTTGTTGCGCAAAAATAGCCTGCGAAGCGTGATCCGTCGGTGTTTTAAGCGTGCCATTAATGATCAACTGCTGATTAGTCATGCCGATCGCGGCTAGTTCTTGTGCTGCTCGTGCTGCTTCAAGTAATGAGGCTTTTTGTGGCCGCGTCACCAACATTAATGTGGTCAAGTCCCCATTGCTTAACGTTGCTACCGCTTTTGCATAAATTGCTTTTTTATCACCCATACCGGCTAATTGGCCTAAGCAAGAAGCACCGCGATCATTTTCATCTAAATAATTATTCCACGCTGACGGTAGCTGTAGCATGCGCAAGGCATGACCAGTTGGCGCCGTGTCAAAAATAATATAATCAAAGCGCTGGTCAACCGCCGGATCAGTTAAAAAGTTGGCAAATTCATTGAATGCCGCGATCTCGACCGTACAGGAACCGGATAGCTGTTCTTCCATATTTTTAACAGCAGCATCCGGCAATACGCCGCGATAAGGGCCAACAACACTTTCCCGATACTCACCAGCTGCGGTCACAGGATCAAAATTGGCGGCAAACAACCCTGATACACCATTGATTGCTTGCGGTTTATTGGTTAATGCTGTATTGAAAACATCCTGTAAATTACTAGCTGGGTCAGTTGAAACGAGCATCACTTGATTACCAGCATCAGCCAAATTAATGGCGGTTGCACTGGCCGTCGTTGTTTTACCAACGCCACCTTTACCGGTAAAAAACAAATAATGAGTTAAATTAGCGTTTTGTGGTTGATAGTCCTGCATTGATATCCTCCTCAGTCACATAGATATTTATCTATATATAATTCAAAAGAAATGGCCGCGCCATCTCTTACCTTTAGTAAAATTTAGCAACAGCCACCATCACCGCCACAGCAACCGCCTGTTTGCTCAGCTGGCACGAAAACTAGCCCAGTATAGTCAGATAATTCATCGATCGTTGGGTACGCGCCCGTTTTAACGATCTGGCCGTCAACCACGGTGATCGGTAAAACAGCGTCAGCATCATCCTTGATGGCCGCTAAAATATCGGCTCGTTCACTAAAAACATCAGGATTATTACTTAAATTGTAACGGTCAGCTTCAATCGTTTTAACACCTTGTAAAGCATCAAAGGCAGACGTGATCATTAAGAGATTTTGATCAACGGACGGACCACAAACCCCAGTCGAGCAGCACATTGCTGGTTCAAATAATTCAATTTTTTTCATTTGTCATAACAACCTTTCCTGAAGCACATTCTTCACAATCAACACAGCCGTCATCGTGGCAAATACAGTGATCATCACTTGATAATAATTGCGCCGTATCCTGCTTAAAGGTCAGCATAAAATCGGGGCGTAACGTATAATGCTGCCACTTACCTTCCTTGCGTGCCGCAACAATACCAGCATTTTGCAAAACTTTCATATGGTGGGATAAAGTCGGCTGTGAAAAGTCGAAGTGCTCTAAAATATCACAAGCACACAAAGAACCACAGGAAAGCAGATCAATAATTTTTAAGCGATTTGGATCGGCCATTGCTTTCAGCATTTGAACATACTTTTGATAGTCCATTTGTAAGCTCCTATTCCATAATTAAGGTAATCTATTAGTTAAATACGCTAATAATAAACATTGATGTTACAGTGATACAGACTGAACTTGCTACTTTTGGTTTTGGCTTAATCAACAACAGAAAGCCAATCCTGTTTAGCAGAAAATATTCAACAAGCAGATACTTCTTGCTAATCAGTGTTGCCAAAATGAATGATTATGACCGCTTTCGTGGTGATTTTAGGGAACTTAGTTGCAAACTCCGCAACTGCATTTCCTCAACTCAACTTGCTTCAATCACCGCAAGAAACATCGTATTTTGTAAACATAGACGCGCATCTATATCTATAATATAGACCCATATCTATGTAAGCGTCAAGCTTTATTTTGAAATAAAATAGCAGCATCTATTTTAGATCATACTGAATAATCACATTCTTCCATGATTAGTTTTTTAAGCCGATAGATTAACCAACTTCAAACTTGGATCGATATTTCGTTTTGAAAATAACTTATTCAAATCCATAAAAGGAAGTCCATATGTCCCGGCGGCCTTTTTGCAGTACCAATTTTGGTACCATAATTTGATAATCATTGCTTATTATTGCTCAATCGGCCAAATTTCTATACAAAATTGGGAGAAAAAGATACCTAAACTTTCAAATCAACGGCAAACAAAAAAGCCCGTTTTATCAGGCTTTTGGCTACTTAAATCTCATATTATCCCGCTGCTTTTTTACAATATCTAGTCATTTTTTATAGTGAGCTTCCAGGGTTACTCTCCGCAGGTAGTCAGCTTTATTTTCTGTTTTCTGCGATTGTCGCATTGTTTCCACCTCCAGGATGAATCAAAATTATTGTTGTTCAGCCCCTCACCATTACTGGCTACTATGGCCTCGGCTGACTTCTGTCATGGACAACTCAACATTACTATTGAGCCTGTTCCTGCCAGAAATAACTTCCAGCTTGAGAGAACTACCATGACAGACCTCCCCGGGTAAGAGCAGTAGCTTTCGCATCAAACCGTTGGCTTTACTGTGACGGTTTCGAGTGGTCAGGGACTTCGATTTGTTAGGTAATCTCATCCCACCGTTTCCAGCCTTTTAGCCACTTCTTGTTCATCGATTCGATGTTTCGTCTAGGACTTCCTTCAGATTCTACCTCACGATAGACGCCCTTGTCTTCGACTCGTGATACCGGCCACTACGGCTCACAGCGGACTTACACCGCCTAGTTACTGCCCATGCCGGGCGCACCTTAAAAAGCGACACAACTCAACAGTTGTGGCCTCTTTTTTGATACTGTATAATTAAAGGGTTAGAACCGTGTCATTACTTAATGACATAAGTAAGGAGATAAAAAGATGAAATATGGCTATGCGCGGGTCAGTACCACTGATCAAAAATTAGCAAATCAAATTGAGGTACTAAAATTGGCAGGAGCAGAAAAAATCTTTCAAGAAAAGTTTACCGGCACAACTACCGAACGACCGGAGTTTCAAAAACTGTTGCGCGTTCTAAAAACAGGCGATACTTTGATTGTCACTAAGCTGGATCGGTTTGCGCGGAACACGCGCGAGGCATTAGCCATTATCCAAGAGTTGTTTAAAGAAAATGTCAAAGTCAACATTTTGAATATGGGCTTAATTGACAATACGCCGACTGGCCAATTAGTCTTTACAATATTTAGCGCCTTTGCGCAGTTTGAACGCGATATGATTGTCACGCGTACACAAGAAGGTAAATTGTATGCCAAGCAACATGATCCGTTGTTTCGGGAAGGGCGACCGAAACGTATTCTGATGAACAAATCAGATTTGCTTATGAGCTGCGAAAACAAGGCATGACCTACAAGATGATTGAACGAAAGACGGGGATTAGTAAACGCACGCAGCAGCGACGGTTTAAGTTAATTGAGAAACCAAGTGATACTTCTAAAATCTAAAACAGGTGAAAGATCATGAAAAAGGATATTTGGTAGATTGTGTATGTGGTAGATTGCAAATTTAATCCGAATTTTTGGACAAATTGGTCAGCATAACCTGATACGGTGTTTTCCAGTCAAGTATTTTAAGCGGTCTCTGGTTAATTTGGAGTAACGTCGTCGTTAAATCTTGAGCACTAATGTGCTCAAAACGAGTCCCCTTAGGATAAAAATAACGTAAATTCCGATTAAAGCGTTCATTACTACCACGTTCAGCTGGCGTATAAGCATGACAGTAATAGGTCTTAATACCATATTGTGATTCAAATGATACTAGCCCACTAAACTCAGTACCACGGTCCACAGTAAAACTGTGCACCGGTCCATTAAAAGTTGTTAGGAACTTAGTCAGTGCTTCATTAACACTCGCTGTCGTTCGGTCCTTTAACCGATATGCCCAAAGGAACCGTGATTTGCGATCGATTAAAGTTAATAAAACTGCCTTACTATGCCCACGAGGGCCAACGACGGTATCTAGTTCAAAATCACCGATGCGATTACGTTGATTAATCATCATGGACGCTGTTCAATCGATCGCCCCAAAGATTGATTATATTTGGATCGTTGGTCAACGTTACGCCGTTGGCGTACGCCATGTTCAGGTAGATCATTCAAGGAGAAACCAATTCTCCCCTGATTTAGCCAATTATAAATAGATTTAGTAGCTAGTTTAAATTCTTGAGCAATCATTCCTGGTGACCAGCTTAGATGTAAATGGTTGAGAATTGTTTGCTTTAACTCATCGCTCAGCTTAGTTTTCCGACCACATCGTGATCGCTTGTATTCGGCATCTGTTTGTGCTAATTCAGCCTGATAAGGTTGACATCGAGATAATTCATAAGAAATTGTTGACGGTGATCGGTTCAGCCGAACGCCCATTTGGATATTGGACAGCCCTAGTTCACAAAAGGTTTCGATTTTAATTCGTTCGGAATAGGTTATACTAGACAAAAGATCAGCTCCTAAAAGATGGGTTTGTGGTAAACACCATTTTAAAGGAAGCTGATCTTTTTTGTCCGAACAGCGTTCGGATTAATTTTACAATCTACTATGTCCTAAATGGACACAAGCAACGCTCCTAAGCAAAGCCTGTATGTACTGATTTCAGAAAAGCCCTCTATTCCGCATAATAGAGGACTTTTTTGTGTGCATTCTGCTTAATTTAAACGGACAAGTATACATCTAAAAGGTGAACGTGTTGTCTGAGAGCGCGTAATTATTTACTTTTTTCTTTGTTAGCATCGCTGGATTCCAAAGCCTGAATTTGAGTCGTAAGCGTATTTTGTTCAGGTTAAATTAAAATTGCAAGTTACTTATTACAAGTTACAAGATACAAGTTGCAGATTACAAGTTACTTGTAATCTGTATCTGGGTGACTCTTTTTATAGCTTCGAAGCCCACGCTTTATTATGTCATCTAAAATCTCAACCATTTTTGTATTTTCTTCGAAGGCAATTTTTCGAATATCATTGTAAAATGATTCTCTAACTCGTAATGGTTTTGTTTTTTCTTTTCGTTTAAAAGGAGAGTCGCCATCTTTTAATTGACTCTCTGCATCAATCTGATCTAAAAGACTTTTCTTTTCCGGCATATTCTACTCCTCCAACAGATTAATTCGTGATAGAGCTTCATCTAATACTACTTGATACATATATAAAGCCCTTTTGTCCCACATATCCTCATCTTTAATTCCACTTTTTCCGAAACGTTTAACACGTTCTCTTTGAAATACGTTCCCATGAAATAGGGCTTTTCCAAAGGCTTGATTAGCGGCTTTCAACACTTCATGATCGACAGGTCCGTCTTTTTTAACCAGATAGGCAATAATGCCAAGCAAATCAAATGATTTGTCATAGTCTTTTCTAAGCCCTTGAAGATAGCTTACAAATTTTAAAGAACTTGAGTAAGATTGCTCTTGAGTCTGCATAACCATAATTACGTAATCTGAGGCTAAAACGGCATTATTTGTATATGCTGATAGCGTTGGCGGAACGTCTATTAAAATATAATCATAATCATTTCTAATTTTTGTTAGCAAAGTTTTTAAAAATAGTGGTCGGTCACTTTTCTTATAATCTTCAAGCATATCAGGAAGCAAAGATAAGCTCCAATCACTAGGCATCAGATCAAGGTAATCTGTGACGTGTGCAATGGACTCAGATAAATCCAGATTCTTAATACCATCAGTTAAACTTTTGGAATTTTTTTGTTTGAATACAGGAAATGTTTTTTCTATAATTTCACTAGCATTTCCTTGTGGATCAAAATCAATTAATAAGGTTTTTCTATGGGCTTTATTTAATAGATAAGAAAAGGTTACACAAGTTGTTGTTTTTCCAACTCCACCTTTAAAGTTTCCTATCGTGATCGATGTGGTCATACAGGATCCTCCAGACTTGAACTTATTAGTTCATAGTCATTGTAATGCAACGAGCATAGCAATTCAACGTAAATATAAAGATACAAATTACAAGTATCAAATTACATGAAACTTGTTACAAATTACTTTTGTTATTTTTGCGATTTTTGTTTATAAACAAGCTGAATAGTGGTATGGTTAATTCATAAAATAGAACATAAAAAAACACCCACCGACGGGAATCGGTGAGCGCCACATAAAAGTCATCTAGTTTAATGACTATTATATCATGGCCGGTGCGATTTTTAAAGCCCTAGGGGACAAGCTGGGGTCTAAATCCAAGGGGACACGTTTGCCAGTGCGACTTCAATAAGTCTGGCTATACCACAACAAGGTCATCTGTACGGCTGGGTGGTGAATGGTGAGCGCGACCATTAACGGCGCGGGTGGTAAAACGAAGCTTCGGCTTGGTGCCACTGATTAGTTGGTGATCGAACAAATATAAATACGTATCATCAACGCCTACTAGGGCGTTTTTTTAGTAGGCTAAACCGAAAACGTAGGTTTATAATGAGTGGTGGTAGCAATACCGCAATTGTACAGACAAGCGACGGGCGTTAACGACCGACGAACTAAGGGGAAACTTTTAGTAGTAGAATTGTACTCTGGTTCAGTTATTCCAAATAGCTGTTTCCAGGGAACAATTCTGCGCTCAAAACGTCACTCCCTCTAAACTGAATGGAAAACCGTAACCCGTCAAGTCAAATTCCAAAGAAAAAAAGAAGTTGGTGGAATTGTTGGAATGTAAGGATTACATTGTTCCATTGAATCAAGATGTGATCGTTAAGAAGACAATCTATCGGAGTTCTGCAAGAATTACAAATCAGCAGAGAGATCAAGTGAAGAGAGTTTTGCGTAGTCAAGGGTATCAGGAAGAATTAGTAGTATTCGATACACTCGAGTAAATTACAAGTATTCATTTAAAGTATCAGTGAAGTATCGGGGAAGTGTTGGCAAATTTTTGGTTAATACAAAGAATGAGACAGTTGAATTTAAGGGAATGGTCTAGGAGTAATACCAGTAAATTTCACAAAATTTCTTTCCCCAATTAAAGCCAATCTGCGACCTATACCACTTCTTTTTTGGACAAGTTCACAATCAAAAAATAACGGAATGTGGAAGTACCGCGGTGAATGTGGGTTACTTGGGATAAGCCGCCTTATGTGAAG
>NZ_BBAD01000095.1 GCF_001311075.1 Secundilactobacillus similis DSM 23365 = JCM 2765 | reverse complement strand
CTTTTGGGCGGTTTTACGGAAGTCGCCTTACACATAGCTCTTTGCTTCTCGTAGCACGTTTCGGCGCGGAGGCCAGAACGCAGTTACAAAGGCAATTCCACAAAGAAACTGGTAAGCGGAAAATTCAATCCAAATAGGCGCCGAAAATTGTAGCCAACTTATACCAACTAAAAAATGCGGCTTTGCCAAGGGAACCGTCGGCAAACAGCCAGTTCTGAGAAATATAGAAATATAGAAACATAGAAATCCAAAAACGACCCCAACAAAAAACGGATCCGAAACCTCCAACCAACAGAAATTTCGAATCCGTTTTAAATTTATCGATTAATTATTCAGCACTACTTGAAGTACTGATAGCCGTTGCACTGCTACTAGTAGCGGCAGCGGTCGTATCATCAAGCGTAATGGCCTTTGAGTAAGCCCAGTATTGCTTAGCGCCAGCAGCGGTGCTAAAGCTGAACCGGTACCAAGTTGAGCCTTGCTTGTCCTTGACACCCTTCTTGTTGATGTAGATCTTCTTGCCAGTTGAGGCGCCAACGGATGACCAGCTGTAGGTCTTCATGTTGGTGTAGGCGTTCTTCACGTGGTTGTACAGCTTATACTTGCTGTAATCACTTGAAAGCGTTGCTGTTACACTAGCGTCTGAGTAAGTGACCTTATCAACTGAAGTTGCAGCAGTGTCACTAGATGAAGATGATGATGATGAGGCTGCTGAACCAGTCGTTGAGAAGTCGGTGTTGTAGTAAGACTTAACGAGGGTGTAGAACTGAACCATCGTGTAGCCTTGACCGAAGTACTTCTTCCCGTTTGATGAGTAGTAACCAACGGGATCGGTATGGGTTGAACCACCAAGGTATTTGGCAACCGCACGGTGAGACCAAACGGTACCCTTACCATCGTAATCAGCCCGGTTTGGCTTCAAGCCATATTGGTGCAGCAGGTAAGCCGTGTACCAAGCCGCGTTGGCAACTTCGTGGGCAAAGGCGGACTTGCTGTGAACTTCAACTTGTTCGAATTGAACGTAACGGGCGTTCCCAGGGAAGCCAACGCCCCAAGCGAGGTAGTTGGTGTTGGCGATGTTGATAATGTGATCAGCATCGACGAAGGAGTGCACGAAGGCGTTGTTGTAGTTCTTCTTCATGTAGGCAATTTCGTTGTAAATGGTTGAGCTTGGGTTAGCCGTTTCATGAACGACAACCCCTTCAGGCTTACCAACACCGTTTCGGTAGGCGTTCTTAGGGAAGCCACTCCAAACGGCACTGGTGATCTTAGCAGGCGCAATCTTTTCACTAGAAATATAACTATTAACAGCAGAACTGGCATGAGCCGTCTGCGTACCGGCAAAACCGACCGTGACAAGGGTCAGTAATCCAGTTAGAAGCAAAGTTGTTTTTTTCAAAGTCGTCATCTCACTATTTCGCATTATTTTTTATGAACGGTCGATTCATTTTCTGAAGTTTAGTTTACCGGCAAATGCCAAGGAAAACAACCGGTCTGGCGGTGAAATCCCTTTATGTTACAACGTTAAGCATTGTTTTGACGGGTACTGGCGCACTTATTTTCAATCATATTAAGAACACGTAACAAATCCCTTAAGGTGGGGAATTGGGTGATTTTTGGTTATTTTGGGGTGAAATCCGAATTGCGGGAAGTTAGGGGTGTGCAGATGAAATAACGTTCCGAGACTTGGTTGGCGTCGCGGAACGTTGGGTTTGAGGTGGATGGAATTTTAGTGAACTTAGCGTTGGGAGGGTGGGGTGTTGTGGTTGGCTATTTTTGCGAAGTCGCGTTTTTTAGTTGGTGTAACGTGACTATAACTTCGTATTGTGGTTGATATTACGAGACCACGTTCATGTCCTTGAGCCGAAACGTGTTCCACAGGGCAGAGAGCTGCACGTAAGTCACTTTCACCACAAACTCCCAAACCCGGAGTTTCTGGTAAAAGTAACTTACGCTCTGCTCTCTAAGCGCCCTGTTCTACACTCTGTCTTACTGTCCTCGAGACTAAACACGCTCCACAAAGCAGAGACTTGCACATAAGGCCCGTCAACCATAATCCCCAAAGACCGGGGATTCTGGTTAACGGGCCTTATGCTCCAGTCTCTAAACGCTTTGTTCCGCGCTCTGGTCATTGCTGTCCTCGAGCCGAAACGTGTTCCACAGGGCAGAGAGCTACACGTAAGTCACTTTCACCACAAACTCCCAAACCCGGAGTTTCTGGCAAAAGCAACTTACGCTCCGCTCTCTAAGCGCCCTGTTCCACACTCTGTAACTTTACCTGACACTCCGGACACAATCCGTAAAGTTCAATATGACTACTACTAAACGTGTAGCCGGATTGTTGCTTGGCGGTCAGTTGAATCATTTTCTCGATTTCGGGAAGTTGTGGATCGTAGATATCGGTCACCTTCCCACAGTTTTCACAGATGGCGTGGTAGTGCGGTTGACCGAAGAAGTCGTACCGCACCCCGCCGTTTTCGTTCGGAATCTCGATAACAATCCCGAGTTCCACAAATTTGTTTAGGGTGTTGTACACCGTTGCCAGACTTAGACTGGCCATTTGAGGAGCTAGTTCTTCATAGATGGTCTCAACGGCCGGGTGATTTTCGTGCGTAATCAAGTAGTTTAAAATTAATTTTCGTTGTGGTGTAATGCGAATATGCTTTTGGCGAAGCTGCTGGAGGGCAGTGTCAAGTGCGTCGTTATTCAAAGGTAGGCCCCTTTTTCAGAATTAGACAACGAATCGTTGCCGTTTAGTCTATTAAAACACGTTTTTTAGAATACTTCCAATATAATACACTTAATGTTATCTTAAGCCGCGACGTAGTAGTTATGAGTCGCATCGTAGTTGAACCCCAGTGATGTTAAAACCTCATCCGCGTTATCAGCCTGAACCGCAAACTGGGTGGCGCCGAGTTCACTACGACTAAAGTCATTCATATAGGTAACTAAATCGTGAATCAAAGCGGACCTATCGGCGTCTGTCGTTAACGTTAAGCTGAGTAGGCCAAGGCCATCATCGGTTTTAGACAGGGTCGCGCTGCCGTTAAATGCTTCGGTAACTTTATCCTGAATGCCCCAAGTTAACGCTTGATCATGCATAACGGTACTCATTTCACGATTAATGTAAGTTGCGGTTTCAAGCAACGTTTCGTTTGGAAAGCGTTGTTGACGTAACGCATTGACGTCCTTAACGGTAAACTGGGTTAACCAATCAAGTCGGTAGTGGGGCGTCAAAATTGGGTGGTACAGTTCAAATTTTGCCATGATGTGCTTCCTTGTATTAATGTCATAGGCATAATTTTAGCATGAATGTTCGGTTTTTACTAGAGTGCAAAAAAATGCGGGTAGGTCCCAGAATCTAAGGCCATTAAGCGGTGGACGCCGGGTTTTGGCGTTTGCCGCTTAATGGCCTTAGATGGCCGGGACCTGCATTTTTGAGCACGTTTAGGCTAGATAACAGAAAAAGCAACGATGACAACTTAAATGATCCTGAGATAGACACAACAGTCAATCCTTACACCACAAACCGATAACCACCCTAGACCAATTAACCCGCTCACCCGCAAAGCCCTGTGCTATAATGAACAAGAACAAACATTGCATAATGGGGGATTGAACATGATCGAAACCTTTTTAATTGGCACCTACACGAAGAAGAGTAGTGAAGGGGTCTATCAACTTGAATTAGACACGACAGCTAAGCAGTTACAGCATTTGGAGCTGGTTGGCAAGTCTGGCAACCCAACCTACGTGGCTGAATCTAAGGCGCACAAAGTTTACGCAATTGATGCTGAATCTGAAGACGGCAAGAAGATTGGCGGCTTGAAGGTGTTTGATGCTAGTGCAGCACCATTTACCGAAATCAGCAAGAACTTGACGCCAGGGTCATCACCAGCTTACGTTTCCGTTGATGAAGCCCACCAATTTGTCTTCACGGCAAACTATCACACCGGCGTTGTCACCGTCTACAAGATTGCCGCAGACGGCACATTGACGGTCGCTGACACGGTTACCCACACTGGTAACGGCCCTCGTCCAGAACAACAGGATGGCGCCCACCCACACTACGCTGACTTGACGCCGGATAACCGGTTAGTCGTCTGTGACTTAGGTAACGATACGGTTACGGTTTACAACTTATCAGACGATGGCAAGTTGAGCGAACAATCTAAGTTCACCTGCGAAGCCGGTTTCGGTCCCCGTCACATTGTCTTTAACACCGCTAAAAACGTGGCCTACTTAGTCGGTGAATTGTCCAGCAACGTTTCCGTTTTGGCTTACGATGAAGCCGCTGGCAGTTTCACGTTACAACAAACGTTGAAGACGATTCCGGCTGACTGGACGGCGCACAACGGGGCAGCCGCAATTCGCTTGTCTAGCGATAACCAGTTCGTTTACGTGTCGAACCGGGGCTTTAACACTTTAGCAACCTTTAAAGTCGAAGCTAACGGCCAATTAACGTTGATCGACCAAACGTCCGTTGAAGGCGACTTCCCACGGGACTTCAACTTTAACGCGGATGAATCATTTGTGATCGTGGTTAACCAAAATACTAACAATGCGACGCTGTACACGCGTGACGCAGCAACTGGTAAGTTGACGATGGTTCAAAAAGATTTCACCGTTCCAGAAGGCGTTTGTGTGGCACCACGCGCATAAATTAAATCGATAATCGATAATAGGTTTAACGTCACGGACCCAGTTGGGGTTCGTGACGTTTTTTTGATGGGTTATCGTGCACGTGATAATCATAGTTGCGGTGCTGACTTGGCTATGTTACATTCAGCGTTAACGAGATCAACCGTTCGGCTAACAAAGGCGTCGAGAGGGATACGAAAAGGTGGTTATCACATGAGCCAGTTTCAATTTCAAGGCAATTCAGCAAATATCGAACCGATGGGCGCATACATGCGCAACCAGTTTCCGTTTCTGGGGGTCAAGTCGCCGGACCGGAAACTGCAATCACGGCCGTTGCTAAAGCAGAGTACGCATCAATCAACTCAATTAGTACTGGAATGGGTCGCTGAATTCTACGGGCGACGTGAGCGAGAGTATCAGTACCTCGCCATCGATCTAGCGGTTCACGTGGCGAAACGGCTATCGTTGCAAGAGTTGCACTCACTGACGCCGTACGTGTCACAGAAGGCTTGGTGGGACTCGGTGGACGCTTGGCGGAAGGTGTTTGACGTTTACCTGAAGGCTCATCCGGAAGATAAGTTAACCGTGTTTGAGTGGTTTTATGGCCACCCGGACTTCTGGCAACGGCGAATTAGCATTACACTACAGCTATTGGAGAAGGAGACGTTGGATACGGAATTGTTGACTCGCGCAATCGAGGCGGATCAGACGACGGATGAGTTCTTTATCCAAAAGGCGATTGGCTGGGCGTTGCGCAGCTACGGGAAGTTTGCGCCGGATTGGGTGCGTCGGTTTTTGGCGACGCATGAGTTGTCGGCGTTGGCGGCTCGAGAGGCGGGGAAGTATTTGTAGCATTATGGATGGGAAAAGCAGTGCTGACGGCAATCTTAGGTGATTGGGTCGGCGCTGCTTTTTATGTTTTGCTATGTTATATTGTGGGGATTAATTGTCTATTGCTGTCGTTTGTGTCCAATGTCAGTATGTCTAGTTTGTGAAGTACAGTGATTCTGATCTTCTAATAGTGGGAGGATGCCGCGGGAGGCTCCGGCGCTATGCGGGGACTGGAACGCAGTGGCCAGCCTACGAGCTAGGAATGGGCAAAAACCGCCCATGCCGGATCTCTCCGGACTGGCGTATAACTAAAGCACTCGCACCCCGAACCCCACGGGGCACGACTGCCCAAGTCATACCGACACTGCTGAGCCCCGCGCGCCTCCGCCTCCCGCTACATGGTGCGCTGTTGGCAACCAGAATAGCTGACTGACACATTCTGAAGCCGACGGAACTGTGTGATGTCAGTGTTAGACGATAACTCGACAACTGTAGAAGCAATTGTGGTTAATGTTTAGTAACCGCAATGAATCAACGGTTGCGTGATGCTGAGCTTCATCAGTTGACCGTCACGTTTGGGCTGATTTGATAAGATAACGTTGCCGTTTAACGCGTTTTGAGATGTTCTGCGATAGTGCCGAATTGCGCAATATGAGATTTCGGTCAGCGACTAGGTGGAAGCTGTGTCGCGATAATTGGTGGTTGTTGACGAACTTTCGACAACCGCCAATTATCGGGGACAAATTGAAGACTCGCACGGTTTTTGGCGAGGCTTCGATTTGAGGCCGGAGACCGCCCTTTGGCTCAGGCCGGCCAGCGCTGCTAACCTAGTCGCTGACTGGAATCGTCAGTTCACACAAATCACATTTCACAAACGCACATCAATGATGCTTATGCTAGACACAAACGACAACAAAAAAGCTCTGGAGATATCCCCAGAGCTTTCTTACACATTCTATTATTAATGTTCCTGCATTTCTTCCGGATGCTTCTTTTCATAACGGTATTCCAAGAAGAAGTAACCCGTGATGTAAAGGAAGCAAAGGCTGGGACAATGAATGATAATTGCATTGAGCCAGTTAAATCAGAAACTAACCCTTGAATAGCTGGGAAGATGGCACCACCAATGAGGGCCATCACGATGATTGCACCAGCAGTTTCGGTGTATTTCTTTTCGTGAACTTGATCCAAGGTGTGGGTGTAGATCGTTGGCCATTCAGGACCGAAGAAGAAGCTGGTCATGATGGCTGAGTAAACGGCAGTCATGTTTGGCACCGTAAACGTGATGATCAAGCATAATACGCCTAAGAGAGAGTAAACCGTCAATGTACCCGTGATGGAGAACTTGCTCATGAAGTAGTTAGCAATTAACTTACCAACGAACCAAGCGATGTAGCTGTAGATCATGAAAGTTGAAGCAGCGGCATCAGTGATGCTGTGGTTCAAGTTCAAGGCCAAACGAATGGTAAATGACCAAACCGTGGTTTGCAGACCGGCGTAAACGAATTGGGTGAAGACCCCTTTCTTAAAGCCGGTGTTGTGCCAAAGGTACTTGATCGTTTCGCCTAAGCTAGGACGTTCTTCTTGGGCTTCTTCACCAGCGGCTGATTCAGCAACGGCTTTGGCCCGTGGCATTGGCACGAGGGCGAAGATGATCAACATAACAAGCAGGACAATTAAGATGTACTTGTATGGCCGCAACGTTAATTGCAACATCTGTTCACCGTAAGCGATTCGCTCAGCACCGTGCATGTTTGCCATCTTATCGGCCAAGTTACCAACGGAACCGAAGATCAGGTATTTACCAAGCAAAATCCCGGTGATGTCGCCAAGTGGGACCAACGTTTGGGAGAAGTTCAACCGAATCGTGGCGAACTGCTTCGGTCCTAACATTGAGCTGTATGTGTCACAAGAGGTTTCCAAGAAACTCAAGCCAATCGCAATCGCGAAAATGGCAACCAGGAACATGCTGTAAGTTGCAACCCGTGATGCTGGGAAGAACATCGCACAACCGAGAATGTAGAAGATCAACCCGGTCATAATGGCAAATTTATAACTGGCTTTCTTGATGATCAGTGATGCTGGAATCGCAATCAGGAAGTAACCACCGTAAAATGCGGATTGAACGAAGGCCGTTGCGGCATCGTTAAGTTGAAAGACGGTCTTGAACTGAGTGATCAAGATGTCGTTCAAGCTGGCTGCGGCGCCCCAAAGTGGGAAAATCAGAGAAACCAGCAAGAATTGGAAAACGGGGGTTTTGCTAAGGTACCCATCAGACAGTTGAGTCCAACCGTGATGCTTAGCCTTTGTAGCAGTTTGTTCCATGTTGTTAGACACTCCTTTGGCTGGTGGCGGTGAGAGAGGACCGACCACCGATTAGTTAAAATAATGGCAGTTAAAACGTTTTACGAGATACAAAAAATTAAAAGGTAACGCCGGATTCCAAGATAATGTTTGAGAATGGCGTCATCTCACCAGTCCGCACGAAAGCGTGGGTCTTGGCAAGGTCTTGCTTCAATTCGCTGTGAGGCATGAAGGCAATTTCAACATCGGGTAACAGGTCTTTGATGGCCGTCAATTGCTTAGGGTTTTGCGTTTTGATCTCATCCGCAAGGTAGATCTTTTGAACTTCAAGCTCGCTTAAAATGTTTGATAACACGTCAATGAAGCTTGGGAGATTCTTGGTTAAGGCCAAGTCAATTTTCTTGGTGCCCATTGGGACTGGCATGCCGGCATCGCCGATACTCAACCAATCCATGTGACCCATTCCGGCAATCACCGTTGAGAGTTCTGAGTTGATAACAGTCGTTTTCTTCAATGTTGTAACATCCTTTCAGTGTGACTAAAATCAAATTGATTAGCGGGAAACACTAAGTGAAAGACCTGTCAAAATTAGATAAACCGTTTTACTAGTGCTACCCAGTTCTTGTTACTGACTAACGAATGATACTTTAGCATATGGTGAAAACGATTGCAACTGTTTCTTTGGCAATAACTTCACATAATCGACTGTAAGTTAAACGGTTTAAGTGCCGTAACACACTGAGGCTGTATGTCACGGCAGTGTTTTGAATTTCGGCTAAAAAATTGCATTTTTTATTTGTGACCGGGAATAATTGGAATCGATTGAGAAAAATTGACGTGCCATTGTGAGCGACAAAACAATCCTCAAAATCACCCGGTGGTTGTTAAGAATTAGCTAAGCAATCTCATTTAACCAATCCCGGTCTGATAAGGTTGATGAGCATTCACTTTTGGTAAGATTAGAAGTCACTAAACTCTATGCAGAATCCCGTATTTTTTTGAGGAAAGATGTTATCATGACCGTGGTTGAAAGAATAACACGTTAAGGAGCGTGAACAATATGATGAATCGGTTTAATTTGCAGCTAGTTGCTATGGGACGTCAAATGACGTTAGGACGAGGGTTGATCTTACTCTTGAATCTGCTGACCTTTGCGACGTTGATATTCGGCTCATCGGCCATGTTGTTTGCAGCGCTAGTCTTTACGAGTTTGCTCTTATTCACGGGTCACTTCTTGGTGTTCAGCTCGACGCAGCAGGCGAGCCGGTTACAACAACTCGATCTGTGGCTGATCGGCTTAACGCTAGTGGCCGGGTACTTTAAGTTAATGTTTATGATTTAGGCGACTTCACTAACGGGTCATTGCATTACAGCTTGAATCTCAGTCCAAATAAAATACGGTAGCTACCTTAATCGGGTAGTTGCCGTATTTTTTGTTGGCGCTTGTTAGCTATTTCCAAATCACCAATTGTTTGTTAGCTGACACATAGTTGCCATTCGTCAGTTGGTAACGCGTTGCCTTGCCAGTCTTGATCAGGCGTTTTACTTTGAGCACTTGATTACGCTTGGTCGTGCGCACTTTGCCGGTCAACTTAGCAGTCTTGTACTGGTTGATGCCTTTGGTACTGATGACACGAATGCGTTTAGTGTTGCTTTGGTAGTACAGGTTAGCAACGTAACTTGGGTTGGCTGTCACGTAACCGCCCGCAACCCGGTAACGTTTTGCACCACCTTTAGAGTAACTGACACCCAGAACGGTGAAGGTTTTCGCCTTTGTCCGAGCTTGTTTCTTAAAACTTTGAAGTGGTTGATTGAGTTCAACGGTTTTGTGAAGTCGCATTGCGCGTTTTGCATAAATCTTGTACGGATGTTTCACTTTTTTGATGACTGGATCACTTGAAATTGGAACGATTGGGGTTACGTCTGGTGTGGTTTCCGGTGTTGGGGCTGGTTCTGGGGTAGTCGTACTACCACCGCCAGTACTACCGCCACCGTTATCGGTGTTGCCGCCCGTATTCGAGCCAGTATAGGCATCGTTTTCAATGTTTAATGTCAATGGTCGGATACTGTAGCCACCAATTTCAGCCGCGTTTTTCAAGGCGATATTAACGGTCGCCGTCGCGAATTCAACGCTGGAACTTAGGCCGGTCAATTGATTATTTTCAGCGGCTAGACCACCATTGACCACTGTTACTTGAAGGTCTTCTTCAGCCGTTAATGGACGACTGCCATCATTGTTCGTAACGGCAACCAGATTGGGCAATAGTTCACCAAACGCAATATTGCCGTCGTCATCTGTTGTCACATCCATCGTTACGATTTGGTTACTGAAGGCAGTTGACGCCATTTTCGTGCCAACCGGAATCTCAAGTTTGTCGATGGCATTGTTGGCAAATGCCGCCGCCCCCCACGGAAATCTGGTTGGCAACCCGCAGATAGCTTTGATCCGCGTGGACGAATTTAGCGAATTCCACTTTATCAATGTGATTATTCGCGAATGCTTGATCACCGATGATGACCGAAGAGTAAGTCGTTTTCGGGAATTCCAAGGTTTCAAGTTGGTTGTTCATGAAGGCCTTGTTCCCAATCGTTAAGCTGGTCTTTACGTTTTTCGGCACTTCCAGTGTTTCAATCTGGTTGTTCATAAAGGCGCCATCGCCAATCACCAGACGTCCAGAAAGACTCTTGGGCAGTTCAACGGTCGTCAACTGATTATTCGCAAATGCCTGATAGCCCACGGTCAACGATTTAGCAGTCGTTGGGAAGGTGACTTTGCTAATGCCAGTCGCATTAGCGGCTTTAGGCAAGAGGCTTCGGAGATGATCTAATGAAAATGCCTTCGTGTCGACGCTAAGACTGTCACCTAACGATGAATCAAAGATCAACGTCCCACCATTGATGAGACCGAGGGCAGCTTCAGTGTTGGCAGCAAGCCAATCAGCCTTGAAGCCAAGCACCTTGCCACTTTGAATGTTGGCATTCTCACTGGTCAACGTCACGCTCGTTGCGGTGACGGGTTGCGTGACCGTTTCGGTAGACGTTGTTTCAGCAGCGGCAGCGGGGATGAGGCGGTCGGTGTCAGGCCTAAGATTAAGGTGCTGATCATCAGGGTCCGCAAGAGCGTTGTCGTTTTCATGGTGAAACCTCCTTTTTTGGGCGGGAGCGGCTAATTAACAGATTGCTTATAACTCTAATGTTATTCTTACTATTACTAGTGTAACGGTTAAATAGGAAACAAATCAACCTAATTGTCCTACATTCATACATTGTTCAGTGTTTGTTCATAGATTGGTCACAATTTGACTTATAGCTGTCGTTTGTGTCCAGCGTAAGCATTCTTGTGTTTAGTTTGTGAAGTGCAGTGATTTGCGTGGACTTACGATTCCGGTAAGCGGCTAGGTTCCTGCTGTGGGGCCGGTCTGAGCCAAAGGGCGGTCTCAGACCTCAAATGTAAGCCTCGCCAAACCCCATGCGAGTCTTACATTTGTCCCCGATAATTGGCGGTTGTCGGGAGAACACCAACAACCACCAATTATCGCGACACAGCATCCACCTAGCCGCATACCGAAATCTTACATTGGCGTAATTCGGCACTATTGTAGACCATCTCAAATGCTTAACTGAACGACTTGCGACAGTATTACAATGACTGACGTTGAATCGACAAACGCTAAAGTTGATCAACGGTCGATGTTTCGTCATCATGACGGACAAGATGTCAATCTATTCTGAATGTTGACTTAATCCACTTGAACGTACTGTTGACCCGATGTCGTAACGTTGCCGTTCAATACTTACTGAGATGCTTGCAATTGTCAGCGTACGACAGTTTGGTCCTTCATGATAAATTTTGGGGAGTGCGGTCCTGCTGCCGATAATCCGCAAACAAGA
>NZ_BBAD01000094.1 GCF_001311075.1 Secundilactobacillus similis DSM 23365 = JCM 2765 | reverse complement strand
GACAGTGCAATAGCGAAAAACTTATGTAAGCAAAAGTTAAAAAGAAATGAGAAAATGATTAAAGAAATGCGTGACATTGGTCGGAAAATTCCTTATAATAATGGCATGCACTTAAACATCCGAGTTTGAGTTGAATCCTTGCTTAGTAGGATTTGTAAGGATACTATGATAAGGCGATCCACGTGATCTGCCGTACAGCTCTAGCCCTCATCTTCTCAATCGGAGGTGGGGGCTATCTGTTTAATCATAGGTGGATAACGCTATAGAAGGTAGGTGTGTCAATGAGCTACTTAATTGGATTAGATATTAACCTCGCGTCCGTCGGTTTTGCGGTCTTGCAGACGGATGAGCAGGGGCAACCAAATAAGATTCTAAAATTGGATAGTGTGCTGTTTCCGAAGGCTGAAAATCCGAAAGATGGGGCCTCACTAGCGATGACGACGCGACAGCACCGGTGCACCCGGCGTCGTTATCGACGAGCGCGGTTTCGCAAACACCGAGTTGCGCAGTTGTTCGTTCGGTCAGGACTAATGACCGCCGAACAGCTCAATGCGTACTTTACGCAACAGCAACCCCACCACGATATCTGGCAACTTCGGGTGAAGGCGTTGGACGAACCGCTGAGTGAACTGGAGTTGTTTGAAGTTCTTTACTACCTCGTTAACCATCGGGGCTTTAAGTCCAACTCCCGTTCAGAAGTGGCGAACCGCATGGATTCAGATTCTGGCGAAGATCTCGGTCGGTTACTGCAGGCCATTCAGGATACCAAACAGGTCTTTCAAACGGGCCATTACCGGACCTTTGGTGAAATGATGCTACAGGATCCGCGGTTTCAAGAACGGAAACACAATAAGAATTATGCGTCAACTTACTTAATGCACCCGCTTCGCGAATGGATCGAAGCGGAGGCCCGGTTGATTTTGAGCAGCCAGCGTCAGTACCACACTGCGATTACACCGGCATTTCAACAAGCCTACATAACGATTTTAACGAGTCAACGAAATTTTGATAGTGGTCCGAGTGCCCCGAGTCGCTTTGGGGGCAACCTCATTGAGAAGATGGTGGGGAATGACAGCTTGGAACCGCAAGAAAAGCGGGCAGCCAAAGCCACCCGAACTTGTTGTGAATTTGACCTGTTGCGGACCGTCAACGCCATTAAACTGGTGAGTCCACGGGAACGTAATGGCCGCATCTTGACTGTCACGCAACGGCACACCTTGATTGCGCTGGCCCATAAGCAACAAAGCTTGGACTTTGCGCAAGCTCGGCATGCGTTGGCGTTGCCAGACGACGTTCGGTTTAGTCAGGTGAACTATCAAAATCAGACGGTGAAGAAGGCTGAAAAACGGTCGAAAATCGTCAACTTTAAACCGGTTCATGATATCAAAGTCGCTTTGAAATCGAGTTTGTATGCGGATGATACGGATTTGATCGACCAAATTGGCACCATTTTGACAAATTTCTCCAGTGATCAAGCGAAGCGGAACGCTTTGACGGCACTGGCAGTCCTTTCGGATACGGAAATTGAGCATTTGTTGACGTTGAACTATACGTCGTACTCTCAATATTCCTTGAAGACGATGCGGCAGCTCTGGCCCTATCTTTGGCGCGGGCACAGTTTTGAAGAATCACTAGAATTGGCGGGTTATCTCCTGAAGGATCAGGTGATCGACCGAGACTATTTATACGCGAATTTAACGAATCCGGTGGCGAAACGCGCCGTTTCAATCGCGTTAAAGGTTGTTCGTGCCATTACCAACCAGTACGGTCGGCCGGATGCGATTCGAATGAAGTTGGCGACGGAGTTGACCATCGATTTCCAAGACCGGGTCGACTACGATAAACGCCGGCAACGCGAACGGGCTGGCACGGCTAAAATTGCGGCCACGTTGCACCAATTGGGCGTTCCTGTGACGGGAAACAACATTCTCAAGCAGCGACTATTTACGGATCAGCAGGGAATTGACCTGTACAGTGGTCAGCCAATCAGCCTGAGCGGCTGTTTAACGATGACGATTACCAGATCGACCACGTGGCACCGTACTCAGTTAGCTTTGACGATAGCTACTTGAACAAAGTCGTCACGAGTACGATGAATAACCAAATGAAAGGCAATCGGCTGCCAATGCAGTTCCTAGCACCCGAACAGCAGGCTGGTTATACCGAATTAGTTCAAAAAACGGTCAAATCCTTCCGAAAACGGCAACGCTTATTGAAACCGGATTTCTCCGCGAAGGACTGCAATCGCTGGCAAGCGCGTAACTTGGGCGATCACCGGTATGTGAACCAGATTCTCAGTCAGTATTTCCGACAAAACATTACTTTCCGGCCGGTTTACCATGACCCGGTGACGTCGGTTAATGCGCGGGCGGTATCGAAATTGCTACAACGGTTTAGTATCCGGTCGATTCAACAACCGACTGATCTGCGTTACGCAGCCAACGCGGTTGTGGTGGGCTGCACCGTGCCAACCTACTTGAAAACGTTGATGCAGTACAGTGCTGCGCGGGAAGTCACCCACAACGAAACGCTGTGGACGGACTTCGAACGCACCGCTGCGACGGATGCGGCGTTACAACCGGCGAACCTTAAAGTCCGTAACCAGATGCCGCTGCCATGGCCGGAATTCCGGGATGAACTGAATGCCCGGTTGTCCGATGATCCCGTTGGTTTAATGATCACGCAACGCTGGTCACAGTACCGACCAAGTGAAATCAAAGCACTGAAGCCCGTGTTCGTCATCCGAACAGCGCAACACCATGGGCGGGGTGAAGTGCATAAGGAGACCGTTTTCTCGGCTAAGCAGTATGCTGAGACGGGAATGGTCGTCCAACGGGTCGCGATTAAATCGCTCAAGCTTAGTAAGGACCAGACAATCACTGGCGCTAAGGGTGTGTATCAACTGGCAGCCGATGGCAGTAACCGCGTGGTGTATGACGCGATTCAGGCGGCGCTGTTAGCCGCTAACGGTGATGGTAAGCAGGCTTTTCCAGAGGGTCAACTCGCCGTGCAGGTCGGTGGCCAGACCAAGCTCGTGACAAAGGTCAAAGTGGCTAAAAAGGCGACGCTAGTAACATCGGTGGGCCATCACCGCGGGGTTGCTAGTAACTCGCGGATGGTTCGAGTCGATCTGTACCAAACGGAGCACGGTTACGCTGGTGTGCCAATTTATCCAGCTGATCTGGTTCGAGATGAACTGCCGAACAAAGCCATCACCGCGCGCAAACCATACGCGCAGTGGGACCAGATTACGGCGACGGACACGTTCGTGGGGTCGCTCTATCCCAACGATCCAGTACATATTACGCGGGAACGCGCGATTCGGTTGAAGTCTACGAACGGCAGTGTTCGGAAGGTCACCGAACTCGACTGTTACTTTGCGAAGATCAATATTTCGAACAACAGTGTCACTTTTAAGGCCCATGATGGCAGTTACGAGATTCAAGAACTGGCATTATCCAGTCTGGCCAGTTTGCAAAAATACCGGGTCAGCTATCTTGGCGACCAGCACCTAGTCAAACACGAAGGGCAACGAACAGCCAGCGCCTATCACGTGAACGTTTAACAGCAACAAAAAACCAGCAACGTGCCTCGCACGTTGCTGGTTGGGTTTAGTAGGATTTGTCAGGATACTATGACTAAAATAGCCAAAAGTTTGGTTGGGTCTATCTTAAAGGGTCGGTCAAGGCTTGTCAAGCTGAAATCGACTGGAATGACTTGAATTGAATTTCGGAAATAAGCGACGAGGAGGGACAGCGATGAAAACGACAAACAGTAGTCTTTCGGCACAGCACTTATCAGCGGGTTACGGTCACAAGGTGGTGATCAATGACCAAACGATTACGATTCCGGCGGGCCAGATCACCGGCCTGATTGGCCCCAACGGCAGTGGCAAGAGTACGTTATTCAACGTGCTCAATGGGTTTGAAAAGCCGATGGCGGGGGACGTTTACCTCGGTGACCACACCGTGGCGTCCTTTAACGCCAAGCAGCGGGCGCAACACATTGCCTGTCTGGTACAGCATCCAGAGGCGCCTAGTGGCATCACCGTATCAGAACTGGTGACTTACGGGCGGTATGCTCACCGTCGTGGGTTACACCGGTTCGGGAAGGCCGACCGGCAAGCGGTGGCGGACGCGATTACGGCGGTGCACTTAACGGCCTTTGCCGACCAGCCCGTTAGTGATTTATCTGGTGGGCAACGACAGCGGGCGTTTATCGCCATGACGTTGGCGCAGGATAGTCCGGTAATGATGCTGGATGAACCAACGACTTATTTGGATCTCACGAATCAATTGGAGATTCTCACGTTGTTACAGGAACTGAACGCCAAGTTTCATAAGACAATCGTGGTAATTATTCACGATTTGAATCAAGCCGCGGCCTACTGCCAGCATCTGATCTGTCTGGTTCACGGACAGGTTCAGGCGGCGGGGTGTCCGCGAACGGTGTTGACGGAAAAGTTGTTGGCGGACGTCTTTCAAGTCAGGGCCGACATTGCTTACGACCAGCAGTTAGATTGCCCGCAAATGCTAAACTGCCGGCCACTGGCGGCCATCTCATGAGACGGTGGTTAGGCGGTGGCCTGGTCGGACTCCTGGTCATCAGTGCCGTACTCAACGTGCTGGGTGGGCCGCACTGGTACAGCGTGACGGTGTTGTGGCAGCCACCCACGCAACTGGTTGGCAACATCATTTGGGGTATGCGGGTGCCACGGATGCTGGCCAGTGTGATGGTTGGGGCGTTGCTAGCTGTGAGTGGGTTACTGCTGCAGACCATCGCGCATAATCCGATTGCTGATCCGTCGATTCTGGGAATTAACGCCGGGGCGAATCTCGCGCTGATCATCGGTGGCGTGGTTGGTATCGGCATGTCGATCGGTAACACGATTTGGTTGTCGTTGATCGGCTCCGGGGTCGCATTTGCGGTGGTGTTGGGCTTATCGTTGTCCCATCACGGAATTGAACCACTACGGTTGATTCTGGGTGGCACGGTATTTTCCGGCTTCATCAGTTGTTTATCCTACGCGGTGAGTGTGGTGACCAATACCAGTGAACAGTACCGGAACCTGTTGGTGGGCGGCTTTAGTAGCGCCACTTACGGTCAGGTTTGGCTGTTGGCGGGGGCGTTGGCCATTGTACTCATTGGCGTTATCACTTGCAGTACCGGTTTTACGCTACTGGCATTGGACGAACAAACGACCCAGGGCCTTGGTGTTGCCACTGGGAGACTGTGGTTGATTGCAGCGGGGTTAATCATTCTCGCAACCGGCGTCAGTGTGTCAGTTGGCGGCAATATCGGTTTTGTGGGTCTCGGCATTCCACAACTGATCAACGTGTTACGGCCAGGCTCGTTTAAGCAAAATGTGGGCAGTACGATGGTGGCGGGAGCCGTCTTTATGACCTTGGCGGACCTGATTGCGAAAACGGTGATTCCGTCAGTTGAATTGCCATTAGCGGCGTTGAGTGCCATGTGTGGCGGTTGTCTGCTATTCGTCATGGTACTTTTAGGACGGCAGGTGGTGCGCGAATGACACGACAAACAAAGGCGTGGTTAGCGTTGAGTTTTAGCGGTGTGCTCTGTTTGGCCTCAATGGTGCTCTTGCTGTCACTGGGCGATATTCGGCTGAGCGTCTGGCAGGTTTTAGGCACGTTGATCGGTCACGGTGACTTCACCGCCAACTTCGTGGTCTGGCAGTTACGGATGCCAACGGTTGTTGCAGCGGTGATCACGGGTGGTGCCTTGGCGGTGAGTGGGTTGATCCTCCAAGTCGTTACGGGCAACCCCTTAGCGGACAGCAGCATTCTTGGCATCAACGCTGGCGCAAGTCTGGGCGCGGTACTTCTCACTGCTATCGGTGGTGGCACGGCGCTGCTGCCGGGCGCAACTTTAATTGGCGCCGCAGTGAGCTGTGGGTTGGTGATGCTGGTTAATCGGCAAGGTGATCCGATTCGAGTCTTGCTCGGTGGCGTAGCGTTGACCGCGATGTTAAACGGCGTCATTTTGATGTTGGAAATGCAGCTGAACCAGTTCGACTTCGATAAAGCACTGGTTTGGCTGAGTGGCAGTTTTTGGAATCTGGGTGCCGGTTTCTTAACCATTAACGGGGTGGTGCTCGTGATTTTAATGGGCTTGACGCTAGTGATGATCCCAACGCTAAGTAGTTTAACGCTGGGCGCCAAAATGGCCGTCAGCATTGGTGTTAACGTTCGTCTTGGCCAACGGTGCCTATTACTATTAGCCGTTAGTTTAGCGACAGTGGCCGTTTCTGTTGGCGGGGCCATTAGTTTTGTGGGGTTGATGATTCCTAACATCACCAAGCGAATCGTTGGGGAACGGGTTGCAATTTGGCTACCCATGAGTTGGTTATTAGGGAGTAGTTTGATGCTGTTATCGGCGGTTGTGGCTAATAACGCCTTCGGGAAGGTGACGTTGCCGGTCGGGTTGATCGTGGCAGTGGTGACGATGCCGTACTTTATTTATCAATTATTTGGTCAGAAAAATTCCCAGTAAAATAGACATTCTGGCCTTGGGAGGAACCGATATATGAAAAAATGGAAAAGTCTTTTAAGTTTAGCAGCCGTTGTGGCAGTCGGTGGTATCTTGTTGAGTGGTTGTGGTTCAACTAGTAAATCCAGCAATTCGAGTGCTGAAGCTACCCGGACCATCAAGACAAGCACCGGTAAGCTCAAAGTTCCAAGTCACCCGAAGCGAATCGTTACGAACGTTTACACGGGTGATGTTTTGTCACTGGGCGGTCACGTGGTCGGTGCCACATCGACCGACCTTGCGAGTCCCTACATATCAAAAGCGACCCGGTCAAGCATCAAGAATCTGGGCCTAACGTTGAAAGCAGAAGCAGTGTTGAAACTCAAGCCCGATTTGATCGTCACAAGTAACGAAGCTGACGTGAAGGCGTTGAAGAAAATTGCACCGGTCGTTTACGTGCCATATGGGAGTACGGGAAACATTGAACAGACCGCCACTAAGTTTGGTCAAATTTTGAACCGTCAGAAACAGGCAACGGCTTGGAATAACAAGTTCAAACAACAAGCGAAGGTCAACCAAGCTAAGTTGAAACAGGCCGGCATCGATACGGCGAAAACGACAGTTGGCATGTATGACATGCAAAACGGAAAGCTGTTTGTTGATGGTGCAGCTTGGGGTCGTGGCGGTCAGGCGTTGATCACCGGATTGAACTTCCAGTTGCCAACGGCCATCCAAAAGATCGACAAGGGTGCCGGGTATCAACAAATCTCACTGGAATCGCTCAACAAGTACGCGGCGGACTGGTTGTTCTTTACCAACACCACGGCGACTCAAAAGGGTGAGGCTGCAGTGAAGGATTTGAAGGCCAACGCGGTTTGGAAGAGTTTGCCGCCAGTGAAGGCGGGACACGTGATCGAGTTGCCGTTTAATAAGATGTACTACTTTGATCCGGATGCGGTTTACGCGCAGATGAATTTGATTACGAAGGCGATGATTGCGGCGAAGTAGTTGAGGTCAGATAAACGCTGAAATTCTAAACGAAAAGAGCTTACCTTGCTCGGTTGAATTTGACCGAGGGAGGTAAGCTCTTTTTTGTTTGAGAGATATTATTTGTTTGTCTTATCAGACAGCCACGCCGAAACGTGCGCCACAAAACTGAGAGCTATGTGTAAGTCGACTTCGGTAAAACCCCAGACCCGGGGCTTTCACGAAGTGACTTACACGCCGCTCTCAAAGCGTTTTGTTCTGCACGCTAATAAATTCCCGCCACCTGCGCTTGCGCCACTTCATGGGCCATAAAGTCATCGTAAGTCGTATCCGGCTTGTCCACGATGCCCTTTGGTCCCACTTCGATAATGTGGTTGGCGATGGTTTGGATGAATTGGTGGTCATGGCTGGTGAAGACCATTGAGCCTGAGAAGTCCACGAGGCGTCGTTCAGGCTGGTGATGCTTTCAAGATCCAAGTGGTTGGTTGGGTCGTCCAGCAACAGTACGTTGGCCTTGCTGAGCATCAGCTTGGAGAGGTAACTCCGCACCTTTTCGCCCCCGGAGAGGACTGGTACTTCTTTGAGCACTTCATCGCCCTTAAACAGCATTTGGCCCAAGAAGCCCCGCAAGAAGGTGTTGTCGCTTTCTTCCTTGCTAGCAAATTGACGCAACCATTCGAGAATGTTGAGGTCGTCGCTAAATTCTGGGTTGAGGTCCTTTGGCATGTAGGCCCGGTTGGTGGTCACACCCCAGGTAATGGTACCTGAATCGGGTTCCATGGTCCCAGCAATCAGCTGCATCAGGATGCTGGTCGTCACGTCAGAACGGGAAATAAAGGCGGTCTTATCGCCAGGACGTAAAATGAAGCTGACGTTGTCCAGCACCTTTTGGCCGTCAATCGTCTTCGTAACGTTTTCCACGCGGAGTAAATCGTTACCGATTTCGCGCTCCGGCGTGAATTTGATAAACGGATACTTTCGTGAACTTGGCTTGATGTCGTCCAAGGTGATCTTATCCAGTTGCTTCTTCCGAGAAGTGGCCTGCTTCGACTTCGACGCGTTGGCCGAGAAGCGGGCGATAAATTCTTGGAGTTGCTTGATTTGTTCTTCTTTTTTCGAGTTAGCTTGGTTGCGTAACTTCAAGGCCAGTTCAGAACTTTGAAGCCAGAAGTCGTAGTTACCGACGAAGAGTTGGATCTTACCGAAGTCCACGTCACACATGTGGGTACAAACGGCGTTCAGGAAGTGACGGTCATGGCTGACGACTAGAACGGTGTTAGCGTAGTCGGCCAAGAAGTTTTCCAACCAGCTGATGGTTTGAGGATCCAAACCGTTGGTCGGTTCGTCTAAAAGTAGGACGTCGGGTTGGCCAAACAGGCTTGCGCCAACAAGACCTTGATCTTGTCACTTTCAGTGAAGTCCTTCATTAATGTTTGGTGACGATCTTCAGTGATGCCCATGGATTGCAGGAGTTGACTAGCATCACTTTCAGCGTTCCAGCCGTCCATTTCAGCAAATTCACCTTCGAGCTCGGCTGCCCGGATGCCATCAGCATCGGAGAAGTCGGCTTTTGCGTAAAGGGCATCCTTTTCAGTCATCACTTCATAGAGGTGCTCGTGACCCTGTAAGACCGTGTTCAAAACGGTTTGGTCGTCAAAGGCAAAGTGATCTTGCTTCAGGCTACTCATTCGTTCGTTAGGCCCCATCGAGACGTTACCGGTGGTTGGTGCTAAACGACCCTCTAAAATTTTCAAAAATGTCGATTTACCGGCACCGTTAGCCCCGATAATGCCGTAGCAGTTGCCCGGCGTAAACTTCAAGTTCACATCATCATACAGTTTACGGTCAGAGAACCGCATTGACACGTTGGTTACAGTTAACACGCGCTTACCTCGCTTTAATTTGATTGATAGTTAGTTGTGACAATTATTCACGTCTTTATATAGTAGCAGATTAGCAACGAATAAGCCAATCAATCGGACTAAATTCGATGGGAAAGTTCGGAAATTCAACTTGTAGCCGGATTGCAGTGTACGATGAGTGGGGCGAACAATGGTTAACATCGAGTACTGGAATTAAATGGACGATGGTTGCGTGTGGTAACAACAATCATAAAATAAATGATATATTTTTACGGCCTATACCAATTAACCGAATTTTACTAAATAATTTAATCATTAGTAAATGGTTTTAGTGCAAACCGGGGGTAAGTGCAGTTAGGACCGGTTATGCTCAATTTCAAACAAGATTGGTGTAGCTAATGGGTCAAAACATGCGCTACTGTGCCAAAATGAAACACTTTCATTTTTTGTGAAATTTTGAAATGTAACCGCTTGCCTTTTATCTGAAAACGTTTACAATTGGAAACTGTTGAAAAAGCAATTATTAAGTTAGATAAGTTAGGAGCGATTCACGTGCGTAAACACCATTTAAGTATTTTCTTCATATTCGTTTTCGGCGCACTGGGGGGCTTGCTCTTTGGATTCGATACCGGGATTATTTCCGGGGCCTCGTCACTGATTGAAAACGACTTTAGTTTAAACGTTGAACAGACCGGGTTCATTACCTCGTCTGTGCTGATTGGTTCGTCCGTTGGGGCGTTATCGATTGGGTCATTGTCTGACAAGTATGGTCGGAAAAAGTTGCTGTTGCTGGCCTCGATCCTCTTCCTCGTTGGTTCTGGATTATCAATGGTCGCTACCGGGTTCGTTTCAATGATTATTGCCCGGATCATTTTAGGGTTCGCCGTTGGGTCAGCGTCCGCTTTAACGCCAGCGTACTTGGCTGAATTAGCGGATGCCCCACACCGTGGCTCACTTGACGATGTTCCAATTGATGATCACGTTAGGGATTTTGTTAGCTTACATGTCAAACTTAGGTTTCTTGCACCACAACCTGTTAGGCATTCGGGACTGGCGTTGGATGTTAGGTTCTGCTTTGATTCCTGCCGCTATTCTGTTTATCGGGTCGCTGATCTTACCAGAATCACCACGGTTCTTGGTTGAAAAGGGCCGTATCGACGAAGCCAAGTCCGTCCTACACGGTCTTCGGGAAAATACAACTGAAGATCCTGACAAGGAATTGGCTGAAATTCAAAGTGTTGCTAATCAACCAAAAGGTGGTTTGAAGGAACTCTTTACCTTCGCCCGTCCAGCCGTTGTCGTGGCGATTGGGTTGATGTTCTTGCAACAATTAGTTGGGATCAACTCCGTCATTTACTTCTTGCCACAAGTGTTCATCAAAGGGTTTGGTTTTGCTGAAAGTAACGCTATCTGGATCTCAGTTGGGATTGGGGTCGTCAACTTTGTCTGCACGATCTTGGCCTACAAGATTATGGATAAGTTTAACCGTCGGACCATCTTACTCTTTGGTTCAATTGTGATGGCCGTTTCCATCGGGATCCTCTCTGTCTTGAACTTTACGTTGAGCGTTCAAGCCGCTGCCGTACCAACGATGATTTTAATCGCTATCTACATCTTCGGTTTCGCCGTTTCATGGGGCCCAATTTGCTGGTTGATGATCGGTGAAATCTTCCCATTGAATGTCCGTGGGGTTGGTAACTCCATTGGTTCAGCTGCCAACTGGATCGGTAACTTCATCGTGTCACAATTCTTCTTGGTTCTGTTGAGTGCCTTCCACAACAACGTTGGTGGTCCATTCGCAGTGTTCACCTTCTTCGCCATCGTTTCAATCTTCTTCGTCATCTACTTCGTCCCAGAAACTCGGGGCAAGTCACTCGAAGAAATCGAAATGGAAATGCGGAAGCAAAGTGCGGATAAAGCCGCTGCTAAATAAACTGATATTAAATTAAAACGACAATCTCGATACGTTCGAGGTTGTCGTTTTTTGGTTACGTTTGTGTCCAGCGTAAGCATGTTCAGTTTGTGAAATTCAGTGATTCTGATTCTCTATAGTGGGAAGATGCCGCGGGAGGCTCCGGCGCTATGCGGGGACTGGAACGCAGTGGCGGGCCTACGAGCTAGAAACGGAAGAAGACCACTTCCGTGCCGGATCTCTCCGGACCCGCGTATGACTAAAGCACTCGCACCCCACGGGGCACGACTGCTTAAGTCATACCGACACTGCTGAGCCCCGCGCGCCTCCGCCTCCCGCTACATTGTGCGCTGTTGGCAACCAGAACTGCTAACGGTTACGTGCTGAAGTTGACGAAACTGCGTGACAGTTACGTTTAATGGTAACTCAACAGTTGCAGAAACAATCGTGGTCAATGTTCAGTAGCTGCAATGAGTCAAAAATTGTGCAAGATCAAATCTACCGGTCATGCGCTCCGTTTACGTGAACTTAATGCAGTTGCGTTG
>NZ_BBAD01000093.1 GCF_001311075.1 Secundilactobacillus similis DSM 23365 = JCM 2765 | reverse complement strand
GCGGTCCAAGTAAAACTACCAAAAACCGGTAGTTTTACTTGGACCGCCCTTATACGCCACCTTCTAAACGCCTTGCTCCGCGCTCTGCTCTATAATGCCTGCTGAATCAACTGCAACGCCAACACCGCATAAACGATCCCAATCATCACCCGCTGCGTCCGCACAAATGTCCGGTACTCCAAGCGTTGCTGTTCTTCACTCTTAAACTCAAAAATATCGCCCATGACCTTCATTCCACCAACCGCATCTACCCGCATCAAGTATAGTGACAACAAAGATAACGTTTGGTCGCTATCTTGCACCTGCATGCCATGCTGATACAACTCTTCCAGTTCATCCGAACTCAGCTGCACTACCTGAGTATGGGCTTGGTTAATACGGTCCGCTAACGCTCGATACGCTGGTGCATTACGGTCTAAGTCAGCATAAAGTTTCGTATCGGGATCATCAGGATCACCGTTAGTTGGTACTTTCGGCTGCGCCCAGCTTGGTAGCGGATTGGCGGTATTTGACCAAACTGCGCCCCGAATCTTGGCTAGGATGATCAACAAGTAGCCTGATGTCGTTCGGACTAGCCGTTTGGGCAACGGCATCCGGTTGCGGCTCACGAACAGCACCGACATTGCGGCTAATCCGCCCCACAAAATCGTGAAGAAGACCATCGTGATCAAATCTTGAATCACGTGGGTGCGCACCAGCACAATGTGAGCGATGGATGGCAACCAGCAGACCATCAACGGCAAAATGAAGTTGATAAAGACCGTGGCACTGCTCATCAATCTGCCCTGCTTCGAGGTCAAGCTGTCACGAATCGTTTCAAAATACCGACTCATCACCGTCATCTGGCCCCGATAATCTTCAAACGGCACTAATAGGTGCCGCTGCACATAAACGAGGTAGAACACGGTCACCGCGTTCATGGCTAAAATGACGTATTTATAAGCAAGTTGACTGTCCATTAGTGCCTCCGTTTTTTTAATGATTAGGTCTATGGTAACGGAGTTGGTGGGGATTGGCAAACGATGGGATTGAGAACGGGGTTATTGATCTAAGTAGACCTTTAGCGCCTCGATTGTGCTAAACTCTGGCGAATCATCTGGAACGATGCCAAGTTCTTTGGCCTCGGCTAGTACTAATGCTCGTCTCGTTGTGTCGGTAACAACGTCTATTTCTGTCATAATTTCAAACGGCACTTTTCCTTGAACAAGTAATTGGCGAGCAGCAAGATTGACGTACTCGTCTATGCTTAAGCCAATTACGGCTAACTTTTCGATCAACGCTTGCTTTAATTGATCATCAAGATGAATGGCAACTTCGCTCAATAATGATTTCCCCTCTCTTTAGAACGCTTGCTCAAAATAACTTACAGTTGGCATTGTAACTGACTTTGCTGTTGTCACATACCGATTTAGCTCGTTCGCCAGATTGTAATTGTCCCCATCAGTATTAAATACTAAAAAACAGCCTTCCCCAAATGAGGAAAGCTGTTTTTAAATACCTATTTTAAACTTTACTTAGTAGCATAACGTGCTGTAACTGTAATGGTTGGGTTGCTCCCAGTCGTTGCAGTTGCGGCATCAATACCCGTATACGTGTAGTTACCAACCGTCAATAAGCCGGCACTTTCAAGGATACTCTTAACAGTATCAGCACTAATTGCTGAACCTGCAGCTACTTGATACTTAGCTTGAGAAGCAATGGCTCTAAGTGCAACTGTTTGATCATTTGATAAACTGATAATCTTGTCACCAGCGTTAGCAGCGGTGTGCAAGTTAATCGTAATCGTAGTGGTCTTGTTAGCCGTCGTACTTGATGAACTGTTAACGTAGAACGTTACAGTAGAACCAGCTGGGGCAGTTGAAGCTGAACTCAAGCTAGCGAACGAAGCAGAACTGTTGTTAGCCGTGTTGGCAGCAACGTAACCAGTTGGGATACCCTTCAAGATTGCTGAGAAGGCAGTCCCGGTCGTCAAGTTAGCTGATGCGGCAGTAGCTGAAGTTGCGTAAGTGCCAAATGGCATGTTCAACGTACCAACGCTCTTAGTGGTAGCTAAATCAACGTAGTTTACAGTGACACTGTTGGCAGTTGACTTCAAACCATCAGCGTAAACCCAACCAGTAACGTTGGCGTTCTTGTCGTCAACGACCTTGTAGTATAACCAGCCTTCACGCGTCTTAGTAGCCGCGTCAGTAACCGTAAAGGTATCGCCGGCAGTGTAGCCGCTCATGTCAGCCTTCTTAGCCTTGTATTGAGAGTAAGATGGGTTGACCCAAAGTGTGTTCTTAGTTGCATCAACTAAGGTGTAACCAGTCGTAGTCGTTGGCTTAGCAGCGGCTGTCATGGTGTCAGCAGAAGTGATCCCACCGCCAAATGCAGTGGTGGTCTTACCGCCGTAGATCCACCCACGGTATTTGCCATCAAATGACACGATCTTGTAGTAGACCGAACCGCGGTTCGTTGTTGCAACTTGGTAAGCGCGGAAGTAGTTTTGTGACTTCTTTGAGTTGCCTAAAGCTGCCATCGTTGACTTAGATGCAACGACACGTGCCCCTCTTAACGTACCAGCCTTCGTGTATAAGGCGTTGGTTCCGTTGGCGGTAACGTTACGGGTTTCAGGCGCCGTCGTCATCGTCTTGTTAGAAGTAACCTTTGCGTAGGTCTTAGCACTGGCTGTAGTGGTGGCTAAGGTAGATGCTGCCAAAACAGACACTGCTGCTAGGCCGAAATACAGTGACTTTTTCAATCCAGATTTCATGAAATGACACTCCTTTTTTATTGGCAAAATGCCGCTTGCTAACCCCTTGTTAGCTAACTATATTTTAACACTTTCGTTAATTTATCCATAGGAACGTGAGAAAAACTTAAGGTTTGAGAGTGCGGCGTGGTGGCCGAAAACAGGTAACGTTGACAGGCTTCACAATCTACCAGAAACCCCAAGAAACCCAAGTTCAAAACCAGCCGAAAACAACGCTGCCAAACCGCACATCGCCAAAACCACCCATGCCAAGCCAACCGACATCTCGCTAGATTGCCTAGTCGACATTTGCGTCCGTGCTCTCATCTAACTTTCGGATGCATCTCATTTAGATGATTACGCCTCGGAACTGCAAACTATCTAAAAAACAGCGAGTCATCATCAATCGTCATTTGATTGGTGGTGACTCGCTGTTTGGTTGAGATTTAATGGTTGTTTGAGGTCGTTTTTTTCCTATTTAGTGCGTGCATCCGTCAACTTGCATCTCTGTTACCGAATCTCGTTTGCACGGTATCCTTCGATTAGCGAGTGCTACTTGCGACGCGCACGACTACTACTTTGGTTTCGGCGCCGCTTGGGCTTTTGTTTTCCGCAAGTCAACCAGTTAGTGGAGCCTGTCCGCTCTTCCGCGTTCTGGCCACCGCGCCGAAATGCGCTGCGTAAGGCAAAGCGCTATGTGTAAGGCAACTTCAGTAAAACCGCTCAAAGCCCGAGCGCTTTCACTGAAGTCACCTTACACGCCGCGCTCTAACCGCCTTACTCCGCGCTCTGGATGACCCCCATCGTAACCGGCATATTCCGCTGATCAATCAAACTAACATTAACCGACCGATCCAACCGCTCAATGAGTTTCAATTCCGTCTCGTAGTTTTCCGCGAAGTATTGTTGTTCACTGAACGCATCCGCCCACGCGACCAACTGATCAGCAGCAACCGCCGCCTGCGTCACGACACCGGCAACGCTGCCTTGAACCACCCCGGCCAACTGGCGGTAGTCGTCATTTTCAATGGCGCCGACCAACAAGCCGGTATTTTGAAATTCATTCGCTAACCACCACTGGTTGAAGCCGTCCAAATCACCGAAGGCCTGTACCTGCATGCCCGCTGGGTTCAGCACTTCGATTTGGCTTAGCTGATCATCCGAATAGTGCACCGTCAACACACCCAAACCGTTTTGACGGTAGTACTCGTCTCGGTCCAACTTGCCATCCTCTTGGTAGAAGCGGTTCGCCGCTAGTACCCCAGCTGCGTTGACCGTGCTTTCTTCCGTCAACTGGCCAGCCTTGTAGTAGCCAATGTAGGCGATGTTGGTAGCATCATCGTTGTAATAGCGCACCTTAACTTCCCATTGATCGGCCAACGTTAACGTCCGGACACTGCGGTCATCGTTCCACGTATCATCACGGGATCACTTGGCAAACTAACCTTAGCGCTCAAGTCACCTTCGTGTTGTAAATCATACAACGGACTGTGAATCTTCAACCGTTCACTATCGATGCCTAACGCATCCGCCCACTTAGCTAAATGCTCGCTGAGGTCAATCGCAAAGGTCGCCGTAAACAACCCTAACTGCTTCACCCCGCGCCGCAACAACAATTGCGCCGCCTGCTTCACAACGGGGAGTTGGTCAGCCGTAAAACTATCCATGTCAAAAATAACTTCAGTATCCGTATCCATCATCAACCCATTGACTGGTACCGGCACGGATAACCAGTCCCGAATATCGGCATTGATCTGGGCTAACTTGTCATTTTGTTCACCCAGTTCACGCTGTAGCTGCGCGGTTTGGCTTTCAGCATCGGTCAACTGTTCACTCAACGTTTCAATTTGTTGGTTACGAGATTCGTTGGCCGTAGCAACCTGTTCCTGCAAGGTTTCGCGCTGATCATCAAGGGCTTGTTGTTGCTTTTGCGTTTCCATTAACTGGCTTCGCAATTCCTTCAACTGCGCCTTAACTTGATCCCGTTTTGTTTCAACTTCAGTCATCATTTGCGTGGTCTTATCGAGTTGTTGCTGGTTGTCGTCAATTTCCTGACGGTATTTGTCAGCCAACGCCACGATCTTCATCGGGTCAGTTTCGCTTTTAAAGGCTTCCGAAATTTCGGCTTCATCCGCCTGCAACTTCTCCTTGCGCTGTTGCAGCACCTTTAGCTCATGCCCCAACTCGTTGACGTTTGCCAGCACACTGCCGATTTGGCCCTGTTGCGTGTTCACGTCAGCGTCCAGCGCATCCTGTTGTTGCTTGAGGTCACCCATCGCGGCCTCGCCCTCAGCTTCGGCCTCATCCTGCAAGTGGTTGAGGTCCTTAGATACCGTAGTGCTGGTTTCCTTCGCCGTTGCTAATTTAGCCGACAAATCAGTCACCTGTTGCTGAACCGTTTCCTGTTGCGTAAACAACAGCCGTTGCAGCACTTCTCGACTCGCGTTGTAGTCCTGCGCAACCGCCGCTAAGCGTTGCTTGGCACTGACTAAGGACGAAACGGGCGACACCGTCGTTGGCCGAGCAGCTGGACGCACCCGGTCGTTATTCTCAGTTGCGTGCCGGTCCTCTGATGAACCAGTTGGTTGCGTCGGCGTTACCGTATTATTAGTACTAGTGTTGGCCGACCGACTACTCCGCAAGCCAGGTTGCGGCTCCGGCTTACTTTTAAACATATCACGAATCCCCATGGCGATTCCTCCGAACTTTCTGATAAATTCCTTACCTTTAAACATCCCACATTTGGGGGTGGGGGTCAAGACTAGAAGAGCGGAAATTAACCCGGGAGACCACTTTGTTTTAATACTATGTAGTTTTCAAAATCCATCATCCTAACAAACACTCATAACAACAATCGTCTCATTCATGACTTATCCGCTATAGTCTTTCACTGACACCCGCCATTAACGGGCATCACTAACACGCCAAACCTACGAATGGTCTGGTCGCTCATCATCAACGTCGCCTAAATCAGCCAGTTCTTTCTCAAAATCAATGGTATCAAAGTAACTGGCCGGCTTTGACTGACGATTCTTAGGCGTTGACTCTTCGCCCTCGTACGGTTCCGGAATCTCGCGACCAACGGGTTTCTGCATGCCATAGTTACCGGTGTCCTCAAGCGCCTTGCGAAAGTCATAGTCATCATACTCGCCATTCGTCCACGGGTTATCATTTTTCAATTTATGCGCCAACTCGTCAATCTGCCACCCACCATTTTCATCCGGTGCCTTAAACAACAGGTCACCATTGTCCTGCTGAATCAGCAAAAACTCAGCTCCCTCAGCAACGGTCGCATTATCCGGTAAATCTACTGAAAGCCGATTTCCGTTTTGTTTGACAATTACCTTACCGATTGTTTCACCAGTGGTTCGTTTGCTACTTGCCATGATACCGAGACACCCCTTAACTAGATTGAATTTATGAATCAAGTTCAGTATAGCTGGTACGACCCGAATTGGCGTGGCATTTGCCTACACTTTTACGTTTTTTCAATTATCAGCTAAAAATAGCGAGCTGACTTCTCAGCATCGAGAAGTTACCCGCTATGACGTTATTTTCAATTGAATAGGCGCATTAATCCACACCCTCATACCCAAACAACACGGCCATCTTCATATAATCCACCAGCTCCGGCCCATTCGCAATGCCATCCGGCATCACGACTTGAACGCCGTCGCGTTGAATCTCAATCTGCATCGGTTCCGGGTCCTGATCGTTAACAAACACCGTGAAGCGATCCGCATCATCGCCGTTTAACAGTCGAAGATAATCGACCCGCGCAAAACTCAGCATTTCAAAGAAGTTAAACTGCTTTTCACCATCAATATTCAGATCGAACTGGTCCAGCGTAGTCGCCCCCAGAAACGAGGCGATCATGTTAGCGTACTGCCGGTCACCCTCGTCCAAAATCGGAAAATCGCCATTAGCCAACTTAACCCCGGTCTGGTAGACAAAGTTGCCCAGCACCCGAGGGTCAAATCCCGCCAAGAGCTTCAACTGACTTCGCTGCCCTTCGAACTCTTCCAATAATTCGCCAGCGGACAGCAATGTCCGGTGCGCCAACTGATACAAGTCGGCCACCGACATCTGCTGATAGTCTAAATGATGGGTCATCAAATAATCCGTAACCTCTGAAATCCCGTAAACAAAGAGTTCTTCGTGTTCGTCCATCTTGGTCTATCTCCTAGTTGTGATTTAGCAACCATCCGTTGCCTTTTTGCAACCCTTTTCACTCCTTATTTTACGCTGTTCGTCCTTAAAATGATATGGCTAGGGCGGGGAAATTCTGGTTAGATGACGGGCGTTAAAAAAGCGAGTGGCTGATTGGTTTCAGCTACTCGCTTTTGGTTGGTTATCTAGTTACTGTTCATTACTGTCCTCGAGCCGAAACGTGCTGCACGAAACTGAGAGCTATGTATAAGGGCAACGAGCTAAAAAGGCCAAAAACCAGGCCTTTTCAGCTCGTTGCCCTTATACGCCGCTCTCAAAGCGTTTCGTTCCGCACTCTAGCCATTAAACGACTTCGCCAAAGTTACCAAGTCACTGGCCACCTGAGTATTGACAGTATCCTTGATCTTCGCTTGAACATCGCTATCAGTTGCTGGATCCTTGTAGTTCTTACCAGCCGCGATGCCTTCTTGGTATTCTTTTTGGACGTTTGCGTTCAATTCATCCGTGTAGTAGCTCGTCAACGTTGGCTTTGCGTATTGGGCAAACTTAGTTGCGGGAGACGTCTTAGTCTTCGTAAACGTGTACGCCGTTCCCTTGGTGCTCAATTGGTGGACGTTGACCCCTTGATAAGTGAGGTAACCACGGTACTTCGTGCTACTTTGCTTATACAACGTAAACTTATAAGTCTTCCCCAAGTTCCCCTTGCTGTCGATTGCCCGGTACGTCGTCGTTAACGTCCGGTGCGTCTTACTCAACTTATACTTAGCGCTCACAACCCCAGTTGATAAAGCTGGCTTGCTGAAGTCGCCAAAAATCAGGTAGTGAACAGTCCCCTTCTTGTTCTTCACGGTCTTCCAGTGGAACGCATATTGCGCCTTCGTACTATTGAAGTAACCAGTTGGTTTGTTGATTTCACTCGCCGTAAACTTGGTTGATGATGCTTGGGCTGGTTGGATCGTCGCAAGGGTTACCCCTACAAATGCCGCTGCGGTGACCACGATGCCTGTCAGTGCTTTTTTCATTATCGTATCCCCCAAAATGTAACGTATTAGTGATTATATGAGAAGAATATCACGTTTAGTAAGCGAATACAATTAGAATCAACGGTTTACCAGCCTCATATTTTGACAAAATTCAAAATTTGATGAACCAGAGTGCATTTACGGGCGATTTGACGATTATTAGTCACTTTTCTACCTATTGTATGATTGCGTAACCAACCTTTGACATGTCACCTTATTAAGCTAATAAAAGGGTAATTATTCGTTAATTATTCCAATTACGTTACTATTTTTACAAAATTGAAATGTTAAATTAATCATAATGTTTGACAGTTGTCACGGGTTAGATGTTATTATAGCTTCAACACCAGTAATCAGATATTGGTGTACATATCTCACAAACACAAAGGAGTCTGTCTAATGAAATCAGGACTAAAGAAATCCCTTTATTTAGGGTTAGCTGCTGTTTCCTTCGTTGCCGCTGCCGGTGCAGCTTCAACGACCGCATCTGCTAAGACTTATGCTAAAATCGCTTCAGGTTCAAACGTTGCTTTGACCTCTGACGCTACTACTCGTAACGTGACCTTAACTGGTAGCAACGCTTTATACACTAAGGCTGGTACTTTAAAGGGCGCTAAAGTGGTTGCTACGACCACTACCGCTAAGAAGTTAAACAGTTCAACTTCTGGTAAGGCTAACTTCCGTGCTTACCGTGTTGCCAAGACTACTCGTGGCTCAGTTTACTACAAGGTTGTTTCCTTCGACGGTTCATACCGTGGCTGGATTTACGGTGGTAAGTCAACTTCTGACTTTGGTGGTGGGATTGCTTCATACGCAACCACTAAGACTGCCACTGCCCCAGCAAGCGACGCAACTTACAAGTTGAGTGCTGCTACTAGTGACACTGCCAACACCTTGTTCTTCAAGGAACCTTCATACACCCAATACAAAGTTGGTCGTGCTAAGGTTAACGGCACTGTCTTAGCTTTAACTAGCGCCTACAAAGATTCTACCTTTACTTTCGGTGCTGCTAAGACCACTTCACGTGAAGGCGACACTTACTACCAAGTTGCCTCTGTTGATGGCTCAACCACTAACGGTTTAGTTGGCGCATGGGTTAAGGCTTCTAACGTTAGCCAAACTAACGCAGAACCTACTGCAACTTCAGCCAACAGTGTAACTGTCGTTTACCGTGATTCAAACCGGAACGTCATCTCAACTGCTACTAAGAAGTTCATCGCTAAGTCAGGCACTTCTACTGCCGAAGGTCAAAAAGTTAGCGGCGACACTAACACCGCCGGCCAAACTTTGACTCAATTCGGTGAAGCTAACTTACCATCAGGCTACACTGCTACTGATGAAACCGATGCTGCTAACGCTACTTACGGTGGTTCATACTACGTAACCATTGCTAAGGCCGCTACTTCAAAGGCTTCATTCTACTACATCAACTCTGGTTCAGCTGCAAGCACTGCCGCAACCTTAGCTAAGACCGCATTCTCTACTGGTGCCTATCCTTCATTGACTACTGCCGTTCAAACCAAGACCTTTACTGGTACTGATGGCAGCACCTTTGATTTCGCTAACTTAGCTACGGCCTTCACTGGCACTACTGACGGCGGTTACTACGGTACTTCATCATCAACTGGTAAGGTTTACTTCTACAAGTACGATGCTGATGCTACTAAGGCTAACAACGCCTCAACTGCTAAGTACGGTGACACCATCAAGGTTGTCTTCGATCGTACCGAAGTAGCTGCACCTACTAACACTACAACTACTGATTCAGGTAACTCAAACTACGCTGAATAATTAGTTTCTAGCATCAAGCAAACGCATCACAAACTTATTCAAGTCTTGCATGTGTCAGACCACAGTCATTAAGTGACTTGGTCACCAAACTGAACAGCGCCACCATCCGGAAAACTTGCTTCCGGGTGGTGGCGCTGTTTTTTGTTATCTGATCAGCACTCCAACCAAACAAAAAGAGTGCCACCCACAAACAAGGATGACACTCTCAATCCAATCTATTTCAAACGAACCCTAATCCCGCTTCTTCCGCAAACCACTCAACCCCAGTAAACTCAACATTCCAGCCAAAGCCAATCCCATCACAGAACCAACCCGACCATCACGTTCAGCCGTTTGAGGCAACCGTTGCGCGTCAGCGTTTGAAGCTTGACTACCAGCAAGTCGACCAGTTAAAGCCTGGCCATTGGTAGCTTCAATGTTACCCGTAGCCGTACCATTAGAAGCCACGGTTTCAGGCGTCTCAGCGTCTTCACCATCAACCCCAGCAGCCGGTTGTTCTTCAGCCCCTGGTTGCTCAGTTTCAGGCGTCGTCTCACCACCAGGTTCAACCACCGTTGGCTGTTCAGCTTCCGGCGTCGTCCCCGTCGATTGATCCGTGCCAGGTTGCGTAACGTCAGTGCCGCCCGGTGTCGTCGTACCACCATCACCAGCCGCAACCTTCTTCTTGTAGATCACCTGCACGGTCGTATCCGCCAACTCACCCTTCGTCGCCGCTGGGTAGTTTGCCGCAACCACGGTCGGCGTTGCCACGTAGCCTTCAATTACCGGCGCATTAACCGCATCGTAACTCTTCTGAGCTGTCGCCACCTTATCGCCAGTCACGTCATCCGTCGACACGTTCCAAGTAATCGTTTCATCAACGCTAGGTGCCATCGTCTTGCCGTCCTCATCTGTAAAGGTCACCGTTTGAGTCGTCTCAGCCGTTGAGTGCGTTACGTGGTGGGTCAAATGCAGCTGGTAAACCTGCGGCGCAGTCGAATCATCATCAAACGTGATGACTTCCGGAATATCGTTGGCGGCAACCACATAGTTCATCGCCGTGTATTTATCAATCAACGCCTGCGTATCGTACGTTGTGGTGAAGTCTGGGTAGCCGGTCAACTCGGCCGTTTCCAGCACATCGCCCGTGACATCGTCAACCGCCTCAATTGTGACTGGTTGCTTGTCTGGCGCTGCGTAGACGTAAGTCACATCTTTCAACTGCGTGTAAGTTTCAGGATCAGTAAGCACCACGTTACCGTTAATGTGAATCCCGGTTTTCGCAAGGTTGGCCAAGAAGCCCTGATAGACGTCTGGACTAGTTGCGTCCTCCCCGATGCCGGAACCGGCTAAATCATCCAAAACCGCCTGACTCAAATCGGCACCCGCCTCGTTGGTATCTAAGAAAGCCCCTAACGTTTCAGTGGCTACTGGCAAGACAAGCTCGTTGTCAGTCCCCTCATTCAAAATCAAATGCGTTACCGTAAAGTCACTATTGAACTTCAGCGTTAACGTTGTTGGGACACCGTTCTCACCATTACCAGACGTCAGCACGATTTTCTCAAGGTTAGTGGTTGGTAACGTCACGTCACTCGCCTGGTCAGGCGTCACCGTCTGCGTTGGCTTAACCTGAGTTTGATCCGCATCGTCGTAAATGTAGTTGGCTGTAATCTCGGCTGGGACAGTTTCATAAATAGCGTTCATCAAAGTCGTTGGCGCAACCTCAATGGCAGCCCCATTTTCATCAACGCCAGCAACCAAAGCGCCCGTCTTAACTGGTAACGAGTTATTCGGATTCAACTGCGAACCATCAACGGACCCGTCAGCAGGCGCAATCTCATACCCAACGTAGCGGTAGTTGACACCATCATAGCTGATCGTCATATCAAGCGGCACCGTGGTGTCCTTGTCGTATACGTGCCAGTCAACTAATGGCCCGCCACCCATATCAAACGGTGTGATCTCGTCAGTTTCGGCATTCTTAATGTAAATTGCGATGCCAACATTGGCCTGACCATTAGAAACGGTTTCGTTACCGCCTTCATTCTGACCAGGTAGTGGCGTTGACGCATCCACCGTATCATCAATATGCTTAGCATCGTTGCCAAAATCAGACATCGCTTGCTTGTATAAGTCCGTCAACTTATCCAACATCGCCTGATTAGCATCAGTAGCCGGGGTTTCAGCAACCGCATCTTGGTCATAAACGTACGTCACCTTAGTGATATTCGGCGAAAGTAGCGCCATGCTGTCCTTACCATTGAGATTGGTGTTATCAGGATCCACCGTCCCATCCATCCGAATCCCCATGCTACGTAAATTCTGCTGAATCGTAGCGCCGCTTAGAGTCGTCACACCGTTTTGACCCAAAACTGCACTTAACACATGATTCTGCGTATCCGTGGTATCTGCCGGTGCTTTATCAGACGTCACCGATGCACTACCATCATCTTCAAAATTGATGGTAATCGTGTTTTCTTCATTCAGAAGTTGCATATCCTCAATTGAGCCAGCCATCGGACTCGCCACTGTCAGGATGACCTGTTTTGGCGAACTTGTGGCCCCAGTTGCATCTGAGCCATCTAAATAAACGTGATCAACTTCAACCGGTGCCTTACCGGTTGGATCAGTCGTTACTAAATCGAGCAGCGTCTTACGAACCGTTATCGTGAACGCATAATCTTTAACACCATCCGGGTC
>NZ_BBAD01000092.1 GCF_001311075.1 Secundilactobacillus similis DSM 23365 = JCM 2765 | reverse complement strand
GCCATGATCAACGCACCAACGAAGCCAAATTTCACAAACTTCGCACACTATCGCTGGACACAAACGACAATCAGACCTAAAACAAGCTCATCTGCTGCGGTCCCAGTCCCGTCCAATGAATGCCCAGTAAATCACGTAAAGCCAGCGCATTTGGCGCGGCGTCACCACCGGAATTGTTGTTAAAGATGACGCAGACGTCCTTGGCTTGCTGACTCAGATTCGTCACCAACTGACCAAACTCGGCCAGTTCTGCATCTGAATATCGGTAAAGCGTCCGTTGGCCACGCCAGTCTTTGCCTTGGTTGAACCAGCCTTTTCGTTACGGCCATGCAGCCGAAGAATCGCTAAATCACTGGTCACTTGTGGTAGGAGCGCCATGCCGTCATTTAAGCGGTGCGGTTCGTCCACAATCACGTGGGTCATGTGTAACTGCTTCAGGTAGGTCATTACATCATTAACCAGTGCAGGATCATACCAAGTTGGATTGCGAAACTCCACGGCAATTGGCAAATCACCCATTAACCGGCGAATGTCGACTAACCACTCTAAGTTCTCAGTCGACCGTCGGAAAAACGGTGGAAATTGAAAAAGTACCGCCTTCAGTTGATGTTTAGTGACTAACGGCTGAACCATCCGCCGAAAATCAACGAAGGCTTGCTGTCGGTCGGCTTCACTCACTTCATCCGTTCCGTAATCATGCTTGGTCATCACCTTGTTAGCCTTCAAAATAAATTGAAAACCTGCCGGCACCTCTTGTTGCCAGCGTTGAACCGTTGTGACCCGCGGAATGCCGTAAAACGGTGTGTCCACTTCCACAACCGGGAGCACCGCAGCGTACTCACTGAGCGTCACGTCCCGTTGCTCATCGTTAATCAGTGCCGGATGTTCCTTCCAAGTCGTTAACCCAATCGTAATCATGCGTGTGCCCCCTTACTTCAATCGTTTAAACTGACGAATCAGCGTTGCCATCTCGTGACTCGGTCGCCCTGTTAATTGGCTGATCAGTCCCTGACCGGTCAACCGATCATTTCGTCGAACGAGCATTAAACAGAGGTCAAGTCCCACCAACAGTCCGGTCAAAATCAAGCCATTTTTAACGGTCAAATACCGCCAAAACAGCATCACTTGACCATTATTCGCCATCAGTAATTTCACAATTGCGTACAACATCAACCCGTCAACGGTTACCTGCATCCCAAGTAACACCCGAATGTGGCGTAACAGTCGCCTGAGCTGTTGTTCAATGTCTCCCTGCGACATCGTGTCTCAGTCCTTATTTTTCAAATAATGGTCGATTCGGTGATCCGGAATGATCCACGGAATCAAGTTGATAAACGCAAAGATGGCAACTAATGGTGGCCAGAGAAAGCCTGATAACAGGCCAATCACGTTTGCGCCCATTGAAAACCACGGCTTGAGATAATGCTGGCCAAAAAAGTTGTTCAACGCCGTATCCTCACCATGCGTTGCCACCAATGCCCGAATGATCAAGTAAAAACTTAGGTTTGCCATAAAGAAGGCCAGTCCCATCGTAAACTCGGGGGCAAACGCCATGATGTGGGTTCCCGCCCAAGCCGTAGCAATGGGTAGCAAACTTAACGTCAGCAAAAAGAAGTTGTTGGCCCATAAGACTGAGCCACTAATTTCTTCCGTCACTTGGAAAAGGTGATGGTGATTATTCCAGTAAACGGCAATTGCCAAGAAACTTAGCAAGTACAAGATCAACTTAAACCGTAACGGCCACAACGCCGCGAAGGTTGCCCCCTCTGGTTCCGGAATCTCCAGCACCAAAATTGTAATGATAATTGCCATGACCCCATCCGTGAAGGCCTCTAATCGGTCTTTCCCCATGTTCATTCTCCTATTTAATTAAATCTCAAGTTGATCGTAGAAGGCCGCCGCATCCTCCTGTACCATTTCAAACTGAAACGGAAACGACAGCGGTTCTTGGTTAATGACGATCACGGGCGCACCCGGATTGCGGTAATCTAACAGTCCCGCAAACGGGTAGACGCGCATGGACGTCCCGGTGATGACGATCAAATCAGCGTTGCTCATTGCGGCAACCGCCCGATTGATATTGTCCTGGTTCAGCCCCTCTTCGTATAGCACAACGTCAGGTCGCAATTGCCCGCCACAGTCGGCGTGAACTGGTTTTTTGAGGTACTCGTGCCAATCCACGGTCGCCCCGCATTTTTGACAGTAGACGTGGTACAAGTTCCCGTGAAATTCCACGAGGTGCTTCGCGTCCGCGACTCGGTACAGGTTATCGATGTTTTGCGTGACGATGGTTGCCCGGTCCTGCTGAGTCAACGCCGATTGAACTCGGTGAATCACGTTAGGTTGGGCGTCAGGCTTATACAGATTCTGCGTCACATAGTCGTAAAACACCTGTGGCTCTTGCGTTAAACAGGTGTGGCTAAGATAATACTCGGCATTTTTGTGTGCCGTGTACAGCCCGTTATTTGACCGGTAGTCCGGAATGCCGGACGGAGTCGACACGCCAGCACCCGTTAGAAAGACGATGTGCTGAGCGTTTTTAAAACTTGATTGAATGATTGGCGACATTTGATCAACCTCCAAGTCGTTACCGTAAAATGTATGGCATCTCCAGTTGCTTCAAAAGTGCTTCCACGGTCATGCCGTAAATGCCCTTGTAGTAGTCTGGCGTGTCTTCACTAGCCTTAGGTGCTGGCAGGACAAAGCCGTTTTGACGGTCAGTCCGATTAATGCAACGTAGGCCCGTCGGTTCGTTTTAACGTCCACCATGTCGGAATGGAAGAGTTCAAACACCTGCCGAACTTCCAAACGTAATTGCCGCTTCGAAAAGACGCTGGTCAACGTGGCAAATTCCTGGTTGTTAACTGGTGGTAAGCCCCATTCTTCGAGTTGGGCATCAAAGGCCTTGAACGCCTTGACCACGTTACGACGAAGTGTGAATGGTGAATCAACCGCTTTTTCGGTGATGACCCCGTATAGCTTCTGAGCCGCTGGAAAGGCTTTAGGATAATCAGTTGCGAACTGCTTGTTGATGGCGGCATTTTGATCACCAAAGAAGACCAACGCATCCGTCAAAACGAGTAATCGCATCGTCATCTTATCGTCATCCGTAGCTGGTTCAGGGTCGATGGTGGCCTGAACGCCCTTCAAGTAGAGTTGTTCAATGTTATCATCGATCAACTCATGCTTGCGTTGTTCCGAGACAACGACCAAGTGAGAAACCGTATCGTAAAGGTCCGTTGACAGTAACTTCAGCTGGTTGTCCAACTCTTCATTACCGGTAGACAGACTGTAGAATAGTTGTGGAAAGCCACGCAACGTCATCAATAAGTGAAGTAATTCGTGAGACGCCGTGTAATCTGGTGCCGTCAAGTCACTGATTTGGACCATCAAGTGGTCTTTGTCCTGAACGACTTGTGCTTGGTCATGACGCACATAACCGCTTTGTAACTCACCGATAAACTGAAGTTCAACCTTCCCCGGGAACAGTTCGTTCACTGCGTCCAACAGGATTGTACGTGATCGTTAATTTCAATGTTTTGCATCGTTGTCATCCTTTGTTTGTGTTCTAAGTTGTTGCAAAATACGCCGGGCGGCCGCTTCATCTGGATCCTTCACGGCGTCCAGTTGGGTCACAACGGCGTCAATTTCATTGGCCAAAGCCCCCACGGAGAGTGCCAGTGAGCGTCGCTGCATCTTCATGTGACCGCGTTGAATGCCACTGGTTACCAGTGCGTTCAAGGCCGCAAAGTTTTGCGCCAGGCCAACCGAGACGATGACCTGCATCAACTCCTCAGGCGTGTTGGTTTCAGCCAGCTGTTGATTGATTTTGACCAGTGGCAATACCGCCGTGGCCCCGCCAACCGTTCCAACTGGTAACGGTAGCGTTAGTTCACCAACGAGATCATCGCCCTCAAGGTTCCACTGACTCAACCCGCGATACTGACCACTGGTGGCAGCGTAAGCGTGAGCGGCACTTTCGATTGCCCGCCAATCGTTGCCCATGGCAATCACAACGGCGTCAACGCCGTTCATAATGCCTTATTGTGCGTCACTGCCCGGTATGGATCAAGTTGGGCGACTTCACTGGCTTGCGCGATTCGTTCGGCCACCCCAGCGGGTAACTGGGATTGCGGGATCCGGCAAGTTGCCGTTGCCAGACTCTGATCAGCAGCGTTAGAGAGGATACTGAAAAGTGGCTGTTGCAATTTAGTCTGAACCACAGTCGCAATGGCTTCCAACATCGTATTGAGCATGTTGGCGCCCATTGCGGCTTGAACGTCAGCAAACAGGTCAATCGACACGTAACCGTCACCAAGGTCTCTAGTCCGCAATTTTCGCGGACCCCCACCACGTTTGACGATTGATGGGTGAGCCTGTGCGGCAACTTCAAGTAACTCAGTTTGGTGCAAGGCAACCCAGTCATCGACTGAGGCAAACACCTTCACGTGGCTTAACACCACCTGACCCATTAATAATCTCGACTGCACCGTAGCCTGAATGCCACCCGCTTTCGCTAACTGCTTGGCCCCATTGCTGGCCGCCGCAATCACAGAAGGTTCTTCCGTGACCATTGGCACCACCAATTCACGTTGGTTCACCATTAAGTTAACGGCAACGCCTTCCGGGAGTTGAAACGCCGTAATGTCGTTTTCAATCAACTGCTGCGCATCGCCTTGTGCCGCACGATCACTTAATAACTGAACCATTGCTGGGGTCAGTTCGCGGTGCTGCGCTAACAGCGCTAGTCGTTCCGCCCGTGATCGCTTATAAAAGTGTGCAAACTCCGATTCCATGGGTCTTGTCCATCCTTTGTTAATTGTAGTCTTGATTCAAATACGCATTGATGATACCTTCGCGAACGCCACTTTCAGAGAAAATGACGCGGTCTGAATCTAACATCTGAAGTAATAGTACCAGTGGTAAGATGCCACCCACAATAATATCAGCTCGGTCGGGTTCAAGTCCCGAAATTTGTTTCCGTTGTTCGTGATTTTTGCGAAGTAAACCAGAGAACAACCGAAAAACTTCGTGGGTCGTTAGCTGATAGCCGTGAATTTGCTCAACGTGCAACACTTGTTGTTGCCGCCGACTCATTCGGGCCAGTGAGCGGTTGGCGCCACCAAGCAGAATAAACGGCTTGGTTTTGGCTTCCCCCAACCACCAGATATCCTGTAATCGTTGACGTAAAAATACCGTCGCATCAAAGAAGTCGGCCGGGTTGATCTGGTCATCTAAGTGGAACTGTTCAGACAAATTGACCGCCCCAAACGGAATGCTGATCAAGTTACTTTCCTTACCGGACCGGATATTGACCATCTCAAGGCTGGCACCACCAATATCTAGCATCAGCGCATCCTCGACCCGGAGTCGATTCATCACGCCGAGATAGTCGTAGTAGGCTTCATCGTCACCCGATAAAACGTCAAACGTCAACCCCACTTCGCGCTGAACCCGTTCTAGAAAGTCGGCTTGATTACTAGCTTGGCGCACGGCCGCGGTTGTAATGGCCTTAACCGTTAAGTTTGGTAGATCCTGATAGAGGATCCGAAAGTGTTTTAACGCGGCAAGGGTCCGCTTGATTGCGGCGTCTTGTAGCTTTTTTTCTGGTCCCATGCCCTCAGACAACCGGGTATCTTCTTTATAACGTCCAACTTCCCGGAACGTTTTGTCCGGGCGAATTTCGTTGATCGCCATCCGGACTGAATTTGACCCTAAATCCACGATCACTAAATTATCCATTGTCAGTCGCCCCTTCGCACCATTTGAAACAACCTGCGTCAATTATGATTTATTAACCGAAGTAGTTGATGCCAATTGCGTTCCGAACTTCCGTTAACGTTTGGTTGGCAACTTGGTTCGCCTTTTCGCTGCCTTCTTGCAAAATCTTGTAAACGGCATCCGTATCTTGAGCGTACTGTTCGCGCCGTTCACGAATTGGCTTCAATTCAGCCTGTAAGACATCGTTTAAGTAACGCTTGATCTTCACGTCGCCCAAACCACCTTGTTGGTATTGCGCCTTTAATTCGGCAACCTTGGCGGTATCAGGATCGAAGATATCCAAGTAAGTGAAGACCGTGTTGCCTTCGATATGACCAGGATCTTCAACGTGGATATGGGTTGGGTCGGTGTACATTGACATGACCTTCTTTTGGATCGTATCCGCATCATCGGCCAAGTAAATGGCGTTGTCCAAGGACTTGCTCATCTTAGCGTTGCCGTCTAACCCAGGAATCCGGCCTTGACCTTCTTCTGGGAAGTAGCCTTCTGGTTCAACCAAAACGTCGCCGTAGATGTTGTTAAAGCTCCGAACGATTTCACGGGTTTGTTCCAACATTGGTTCTTGGTCTTCACCAACGGGAACCGTCGTCGCTTTAAAGGCTGTGATATCAGCGGCTTGACTAACTGGGTAGATAAAGAACCCGGCTGGCACACTTTGACCAAACTTCTTTTGCTTGATTTCAGTCTTAACGGTTGGGTTCCGTTCCAAACGAGAAACGCTAACCAAGTTCAGGTAGTGCATCGTCAATTCACTCAAAGCTGGAATTTGTGATTGCACAAAGATGGTTGATTTAGCTGGATCGATGCCGACAGCCAAATAGTCCAAGGCGACTTGGATCAAGCTGTGGCGAATCTTTTCGGGATCCCGAGCGTTATCAGTCAACGCTTGTTGGTCGGCAATCATAATGAATGAGTCGTAATCACCAGAATTTTGTAATTTGACCCGGTTCTTCAATGACCCCACGTAATGGCCAATGTGCAGTTTCCCAGTTGGTCGGTCACCCGTTAAAATAATCTTCTTGTCGCTCATCTGTTTATCATCCTTTCAATTTACCCCTTACCAGTCCGGTAACGCTGAAAAAAACGTCCCATTGCCAAATGCAATAGGACGTCAACCGCGGTACCACCTAATTGTGACCACCAGGCCACCACTCGTCGCCGATAAGGAGGCACCCTAAATTCAGTTTGCTGGGTCCAAAGTCGTCATCATGATTGGTTTCAGCCAAGCCAATCTCTCTGTGGGTGATCACGAACGCGCACCAGCGAATTTTAGTTTGATTTCATATAATATGGTTACTATTTTAAGGGTTGGGGGGGAGAATGTCAAAGAGCGCGTAGCAAAACGGGTTGAAGTCGGAGCCTAAGGGACTCCCAACAGAAAGTCGTGGGTTTCGGCTTTGTGTTGGGAGTCCCTTAGGTGCAGACTTCAGTTTTGCGGAGCGCGTTTCGGCGTGGTGGCCAGAAAGCGCTTGGCTGGCAAATTAAGGCATTAAACCTAACCCCAAGAAATAACGGTTTACTCTGAGCCGAAAATTGTGGCCATGTTAGTCTAGGAAATCGTTAACAGCTATATAGATGCAGCATAGTTGCTTATAAACTATCTACTGTAAGAAGTACCGATTATGTTTCGGGATGTCCACTACGGTTACCACCCGCTTCCGGCAACGCTCATTACGACTACGTTTGTTTCGACTCGGTTTGAACTTGTATTTTCCGCAGGTCATCTCTTCTGTGAAGTTTGCCTAGGTTTCAGCTTTCTGGCCACCACGTCGAAACGTGCGAAATGGGGCAGAAGGTTATGTATAAGGGTGGACCAACTCAATCTGCCAAAACCCGGCAGATTGAGTTGGTCCACCCTTATACGCCACCTTCTAAGCGCCCCATTTCGCACTCTTTAATTGACAACCCCCTCCCACACCACTAAAATAGTCCAAGCACAAATTAAACGAAAGAGGCGGTATTTTGACATCGCAGGAACAAGAAAAGGAACAACAACGTGTTGATTCGGTGATTCACCAAATTACCGCACGCATCGCTGCTGTTACCGATGATTACGATAAAGCACGAGCTGAAATGAAGCTGGTTCAAGAAAACTACAGTGCCAACACTTCCGTTAACTACATCGAACTTGATGACCGGATCGAAACTTCCGCCGATCTGCAACAACAACGGGCGCTGGCTTCTCGGTTAATTGAAAACGAACAGATCATTTCCGGCCAATTGAACACCTTTAAGGAACTGGAACAATCACCCTATTTCGGGCGAATCGACATTCAAGACGCCGGTGATCCCGATACCGAACGACTCTACATTGGCACGGCTTCCTTCACCGACGATGAGCAGAACTTTCTGGTTTACGACTGGCGTGCGCCAATCTCTGCCATCTACTATAACGGGACGCTGGGCAACGTGACTTACGAAACCCCTGGTGGTCGCCAATTGACAAACCTGAAAAAGAAGCGTCAATTTCTGATTCAAAACGGCCAAATCGAAAGCATGTTTGACACCAACGAAACGGTTGGTGACGAGATGCTCCAACACGTACTAGGCCAGCAAAACGACGAAACCATGCAAAACATCGTGGCCACCATCCAGCGTGAACAAAACGACATCATCCGCGACACTCGCAGTGATTTACTCGTTGTTCAAGGGGTAGCCGGTTCGGGTAAAACCTCCGCCATTCTACAGCGAATTGCCTTTTTGCTTTACCACAGTCGACAAGAGCTTCAGGCCGACCAAATCGTCCTGTTCTCGCCCAACAAACTATTCAGTCACTATATTTCTGACGTGCTGCCTAGTTTGGGCGAACGTAACATGCGCCAAGTGACCCTCGCCGAATTTCTAAGCCAGCGGTTACTTGGGTTGGACGTCGAAACGTTGTTTGATCGTTACGAAACAGAAAGTACGTTGCCAGACGCGCAGGTCAACGTTCGCCAGTTTAAGGAGTCCGCTAATTACATGCACCAAGTTGCCGACTACTGTCAGCATTTGGACCCAGAACATTTCAAATTCAACCATATTTACTTCGACGGTCAGGTCTTCTTCGACAAGGCAGAAATCGAAGCGATTTACCACGCACTGCCAGCACTCCAACCGGCCGAGCGGTTCTTAAAGACGAAGAACGAATTGATCAAACGACTCAAGCGCCGGATCAACGAAGAAGCCAAATCTAAGTGGGTGGCTGAAGAAATCGACCAACTTTCAGACGAGCAGTATCACGATTTACTCGGCAACAAGCAACGCCACCAATTCCAAGAGCTCGACGCTGAGGTTAACTACATCGCCCGCAAAATCGTCACCAAACGGCTTCGGGTCGTGTACGACGCCCTTTACAACAACTATTTCTTGGACACTTACAGTCAGTACCTCGACTTTATGGCGCAAGCTGAACTTCCTGATGACTGTGACGCGGCGCAATTCGAAGCTAGCCGGGCGCGTTTTGCGCAGGCCATCGAGTACCACCGTTGTCCACTGGTTGACGCGGCGCCCCTGCTCTACCTCCGGGATATCTTAACCGGTGGTGGCCAAAACCACGCTATGCAGCACCTCTTTGTGGACGAAATGCAGGACTATTCGATCGCGCAACTGCAATATTTGCATCATGCCTTTCCGAAAGCCCACATGACGTTCCTTGGTGATAGCGAGCAAGCCCTCTTCAAAGCGGTTCAAGCACCGGAAGCGTTGCTCAACCAGTTACGAGACGCCTTTAACGTTCACCGGCCACGGTTACTCAAGTTGAATCGGTCATATCGCTCAACTTATCCCATCACCACTTTTGCAAAGGCCCTTCTACCTGATGGTGCCCAAATTGAGGCCTTTAACCGGCCCGGTGATCTGCCAAAGGTTATCATTCGTTACGACTTCGATAGTGGCATCGACGCCTTAGACCGGGAGATCACAACTTTGTCGGCGACCAACGGCACAATTGCCATCCTAACTCAGGATCTGACGCAAGCCCACGAAGTCTACCAAAAGCTCAATCATCAGCACAAAAACGTCACCTTGATGACTGACGCCGATTTGTCACTACCAAAGGGTATCTTAGTCCTCCCAATCTACCTCGCTAAGGGATTGGAATTCGATGCCGTAATTGGCTGGAACGTCTCAGCCACCAACTTCCCAGATGAACAGTTCACCGGTACGCTCTATACAATTGCAACCCGAGCGATGCACCAACTGACCCTCATCAGCCTTGGACCAGTCTCACCGCTGATTGCTTCGGATAAAATGCCAACGACGGTGTTGCAGATTGAGCATGAGTTGACGAATTAGAGAGTGCGGAGAGAGGCGATTAGGGACTGGAGCATAAGGGACTTTCGCCAGAATCCCTGGTTTTTGGGGATTGTGGTGAAAGTCCTTTATGTGCAAGTCCCTGCCTCTCGGAGCACGTTTAGTCTCGAGGACAGTAACGAGCAGCGTGCGAAACAAGGCGGTTAGAGAGCTGCACGTTTAGTCTCAAGGACATCAACGAACCACTCAGATTAATTCACCCAAACCCAAAAAGCGCCACAGATTCCCAACTCGAATCTGCGGCGCTTTCTTCAACATCTTTCCTAACCATCAATCCGACGCCACAGCAGCTCGTCGCCCCGGCAACCGTTTCAACGTTGCTTCAACGCAAACGGCGCAATAATCGTCGCCAGAATGATCACCAGTACAAATTTAGAGTAGGCCGCCTTAGCAAGCAACCCAGACTGCAACCCAATTTGAACCGTGATCATGCCCATTTCACCGCGAGAAATCATCCCAGCACCAATGACTAAACTACTGGTCCGATCAAAACCAGTGAGCTTAGCCCCAAGTCCGCAACCAATAAGTTTACTCAAACAAGCCAGTGCAGTCATCAAGGCAATAAAGCCTAACGATGACCCGAGATAGTCAAACGACATGCTTAACCCGATACCAACGAAAAACAGTGGGATAAAGGCCGCGTAGCCGATTGGTTCCATATGGGCTTCAACTACTTCTCGGTACGGTGTATGGGCGACGGCAATTCCGGCAAAGAACGCCCCAACTGCCCCACTCAAACCAACTAAGTCCGCAATCCAAGCCATGCCCAAGCAAATCACCATCGACATGATGGTCACACTAGCGTTCATCACGAATTTTTCACTCAACGACATCAAGTATGGCGCAATCCACCGAACAACTAGGTAAGTGCCACCGAAGAACAGCACCTGTTCGAGCAAGATCCATCCCAAACCGGTTGAGTCCGTGTGAGTCGCAATGCCCTGCGTGCCCATCAAACTGATCATCACGGACAGCAAAATAACGCCAATAATATCATCAGCAACGCTGCGCCTAAAATCGTTGCCCCTTCCGACGTATCTAGCGCCTGATATTCCTGAAGGACCGCCACTGAAATCGAAACCGAAGTGGCACTAAAAATAACCCCTATGTACGTTGCTTCAAAAGCTGAAAAGTGAAACGCCATCGCGGCGCCACCCATTAAAACGACCGGCATCAACACTCCACTCATCGCCACAATGATTGCCGGTTTTAAATACCGTCGTAATAACTCAAGATTACTCTCCAAGCCGCCGATAAACATCAGCATCACGACCCCGATATCCGAAAATACCGACAACAGTTGACTGGGCTGAATCCAATTTAAAACGGCGGGCCCAACTAAAACGCCAACCAAAATCTGACCAATCACAGACGGAACACCCATCCGGTTAGCAAAATGTCCCGCTAACGTTGTTAAAATCAGTAACAAACACAGCACCCCAATAAACGCCACGTTCACGACCTCCTTTCATTCACCAAGTTGAGCTAAGTCTACCGCCGGGCAAAAGCATTTGTCAACGACAGCCAGCATTCTCAAACAACAAAAAAAGAGCTAACCCAACAGGTTAACTCTTCATGATACCGGAGGTGGGTTCGAACCCACACGTCCTCAACGGACACTGGATTTTGAGTCCAGCGCGTCTGCCAGTTCCGCCACTCCGGCAAAAACTTTAACAAGTTTATCTTACCGTAAATCTAATTCAAAGACAACGATTTTTAAAATTAACTCGTTCAATCGGGAAGACAGGATTCGAACCTGCGACCCCCTGGTCCCAAACCAGGTGCTCTACCAAGCTGAGCTACTTCCCGATAAATCACGGTACTATTGCAACCGACTAAATAAGTATACTACATCAATTGGCAAAATGCTAGATGTTATTCAAATTAATCCCATTAATTTGGGTATTTAATCTTATCGTTCCAGTCGAGCAACTTGAAGCGTACCTCGACAGCCGTTTATCGGATTTGAACCGATGACCTCTTCCTTACCATGGAAGTGCTCTACCTGCTGAGCTAAAACGGCAGATACTATTATACTACATCGAAGTTATTCGTGGTAGCTCCTCCTTTGCTGACGTTTATGTCCAGCGTAAGCATTCTTCTGTTCAGATTGTGAAGTGCAGTGTTTTGCGTAAACTGTCGATTCCGGTAAGCGGCCAGGTTCCTGCTATGGGGCCGGCCTGAGCCAAAGGGCGGTCTCAGACCTCAAATGTAAGCCTCGCCAACCCCCGTGCGAGTCTTACATTTGTCCCCGATGATTGGCGGTTGTCGGAAGAACACCAACAACCACCAATCATCGCGACACAGCATCCACCTAGCCGCTTACCGAAATCTTACGTTGGTGCAATTCGGCACTATTGTAGACCATCTCAAGTGCTTAACTGAACGGCTTACGACTGTATTACAACGACTGACGTTGAGTCGACAAACGCTAAAATTGATTAACAGTCGATGTTTCATCATCATGGCGGGTAAGAGATCAATCTGTTCTGAACGTTGACTTAATGCGCTTGAACGGACTATGGACGTAATACTGTTACGTTGCTGTTTAACTTTTACTAA
>NZ_BBAD01000091.1 GCF_001311075.1 Secundilactobacillus similis DSM 23365 = JCM 2765 | reverse complement strand
TCCTTCCACTATACGAAACCAGAATCACTAAATTTCACAAACTAAACACACTTACGCCGGACACAAACGTCAGCATTTTTAAAAACACTGGGTTAACCGAAGCAACAAGTACGCTAACTTGCCGTTATTCTGGGCATATGCTATAATTTCTGGGTTAAAATGAGTTCGTAAGAATTTGTAACGCTGAACGATATGGCCTATCGTTCAGCTATTTTGCATGGTTAAATAAAGATAATTGAAGAACGCGATAAGGAGAATTTAATTCCGATGAAGATGATTGTTGGACTTGGCAATATTGGTCCCCAATACCACGAGACGAGACACAATACCGGGTTTATGGTGCTTGAACAGTTCGCTGAACAGGCGGGACTGGCCTTTACTACCCGAAAAATGGAAGCGAAATTAGCGAGCGGCATGATCAATGGCGAGAAGGTACTGTTGGTTGAACCCACGACGTTTATGAATGAGTCTGGACGGGCGGTTGGCGCTTTGATGCATTTTTATAAACTAGACGTCAAGGACCTGATCGTCATTCAAGATGATATGGACATGACGATTGGTCGCATTCGGTTACGTGCGAAAGGCTCAGCTGGTGGCCATAACGGCATCAAGAGTATCATTTCAGCCCTTGGCACCAGCGAGTTTGACCGGATAAAGGTGGGCATTGCGCACCCTGATAAGAGTAAAGTCGTGAACTACGTGCTTGGCAAATTCACAGCTGATCAGCGCGCAGATTTCAATCAGGCAGCTGACCACGCTGTCGCAGCCTTAAACGATTGGCTCGACGGCGTTGCAATGCCGGAGTTAATGAACCGGTACAATTAGACAAGTTAAGTTGGAGAGGAGGGGGATCACTTGGAATTAACAACGTTTTTAGCACAGATGCCACAGTATACCCAATTAGTAGCTGATTTTGACCAGCAGGGCCGTCAACTTGTGACGGGGATCGCTGGGTCAGCGCGAACGATGTTGATTGAAACGCTGTTAAAGCGGGAACAACGACCAATCGTTTTTGTGACCGATACGATTTATCATGCGGACCAATTGACGGATGAGTTGAGTAGTGTGTTGGATGAGCAACAACTATTTGAATTTCCAGTCGAAGAGCTATTGGCGGCCGAGTTAGCAACCAGTTCGCCAGAGTTTATGGCCCAACGCTTACAGGCGTTAAATGCCTTGCGGCGCCAGCAACCAGCTGTCATCGTCACATCGGTTTCCGTGTTGCGGCGGCAATTACCAGATCCAGAAACGTTCGATAATGCACGGTTTACGTTAACCCCCGGTGGCGAAGTTGACCTAGAAAAGATGGCTGCACGCTTGCAGCGGATGGGCTATCATCGTCAAAAATTAGTTGATGCACCAGGGGACTTCGCGATTCGGGGGTCCATTATTGATATTTATCCGTTGGATACGGACTATCCGGTTCGGGTCGACCTGTTTGATACAGAGATCGATTCGTTACGCTACTTTGATGCTAGCAACCAACGGAGCGTTGAAAACATCGAATCCGTCACGATTTTACCAGTGACGGATATGCTGATGACACCGGAGCACCGTGAGCAAGCAGCTACTGAGTTACAAAAGGTGCTACGCAAGGAACAACGACAATTAGGTGATGAAGCGGCTGAACAACTCGGTAACTTTATCACGCCACTGATCGAAGCCCTCCAAAAAGGGGACGTTTCGGCGGAACTGCGGTTATTTGCGAACGACTTCTTTGGTAAGACCCAATTGTTAGACTACTTAGCACCCAACGGTCTAGTGATGCTGGATGATTACCCACGTTTGCGTGATACTGGTAAGCAGCTTGAACTTGATGAGGCGAACTGGGCAGTTGATAAATTGGCAACCCGTCAGATTTTCAGCCAGCAAAAATTCGGCTTACACTTCCAAGATGTGCTCAAACGCGATAAGCACGCTTCGATTTACTTTGCACTCTTCCAAAAAGGCATGGGTAACATGCGCTTTGATCAACTCCTTGATATCCCAACGCGAAGTATGCAGCAGTTCTTTGGGCAAATGCCGTTACTTAAGCAAGAAATTAATCGTTGGCAAACGACTCAGCAAACCGTCGTGATGATGATTGCGGATGAGGAACGTTTGAACAAAGTATCATCGACCTGATGGATTTTGACATCAGTGCCGTGATGACGAAGGCCTCGGATATTCAGCCTGGCGTTGTTCAGATCGTACCTGGTCGTAGTCAGACTGGGTTTGAATTACCAGATGCGAAGTTAGTCGTCATCACTGAAGCTGAAATGTTTAAACAGGTTACCAAGCACCACCGTCGTCGGCAGACATTAGCCAATGCGGAACGCTTGAAGAGTTACACTGATTTGAAACCCGGTGATTACGTTGTCCACGTTAATCACGGAATCGGGCGGTTTGAAGGCATGCAGACGCTGGAAGTGGATGGGGTCCATCAAGACTACATGTCCATTGCCTACCAGAGCGATGCGAAGCTATTCATTCCCGTTAGTCAGTTAAACCTGATTCAAAAATACGTTTCTTCAGAGGATAAGCGGCCAAAAATCAATAAACTTGGTGGCTCCGATTGGGCCAAAACCAAGAAAAAGGTTGCCGCTAAGATTGAAGATATTGCGGATGAGTTGATTGAACTCTATGCAAAGCGCGATTCTGAACGGGGATACGCCTTCCCGCCAGATGATGCTTACCAGCAACAGTTTGATAATGATTTTCCGTACTCCGAAACGCCAGATCAGTTGCGGAGTATCGATGAAATTAAGCACGATATGCAAAAGGAAAAGCCGATGGATCGCCTGTTAGTTGGTGACGTGGGTTACGGAAAGACCGAAGTGGCACTTCGAGCAGCCTTTAAGGCAATTGAAGCGGGCAAACAGGTGGCCTTTTTGGTGCCAACGACGATTCTTGCGCAACAACACTTTGATACCATGACTAACCGGTTTGAAGGCTATCCAGTTAAAGTGGCGATCCTGTCACGGTTCCAGACCACCAAGCAGGTGAATGAAATTATCGCCGGGCTCGCAGATGGTAGCGTTGACGTAGTTGTTGGGACGCACCGGTTGCTGTCAAAGGATATTAAATTCAAGGACCTTGGCCTGTTACTCGTCGATGAGGAACAACGGTTTGGGGTGAAGCATAAGGAACGGCTCAAGCAATTGAAGTCGCAAGTTGACGTGCTGACGTTGACGGCAACACCAATTCCACGGACCCTGCACATGTCAATGTTAGGGGTTCGGGACCTTTCCGTTATCGAAACGCCACCAGCTAACCGGTTCCCCATCCAAACATACGTGATGGAACAAAACGCCGGCGCGATTCAGGACGGTATTCGCCGAGAAATGCAGCGTGGTGGCCAAGTCTTCTTCCTGCATAACCGGGTGGACGACATTGAAGAAACGGTGAGCCAGATCAAGGCGTTGGTGCCAGATGCAGAAGTTGGCTACATTCACGGGCAGATGACCGAAAATCAACTTGAAGGGATCCTCTACGATTTTATTCGGGGCGACTATGACGTGTTAGTGACGACCACGATCATTGAAACCGGGATCGATATTCCAAACGTCAACACACTGTTTGTGGAAAATGCCGATCACATGGCTTATCGCAACTGTATCAACTCCGGGGCCGAATCGGTCGGAGTAACCGGGTTGCCTATGCCTACTTTATGTATCAGCCAAACAAGGTGTTAACGGAAGTCAGCGAAAAACGGCTTGAAGCATCAAAGATTTCACAGAGTTGGGATCTGGCTTTAAGATTGCGATGCGTGACTTATCGATTCGGGGTGCTGGGAACCTGTTAGGTAAGCAGCAACACGGGTTTATTGATTCCGTGGGGTATGATTTATACTCCCAGATGTTGGCAGACTCTGTGGCTAAGAAGCAGGGTAAACAGACCACACCGAAGACGGATGCTACTGTCGAACTTGGTATGGAAGCTTACTTACCAGCAACCTATATTGATGATCAACAGCAAAAGATTGAAATGTATAAGCGAATTCGACAGATTGAAGGGCCGGAAGACGTCACCGAGATTCAAAATGATTTGATTGACCGGTTCGGCGAATATCCAGCAGAAGTCACGAATTTACTGGCGGTTAGTCAGGTTAAGATTCAAGCGGATGCGGCCTTAATTGAAAAGTTACATCGCAATAAGGATCAAATCGTTGTGACGTTATCTGATCAAGGAACGGCACAGTTCAGCGGTGAGGACGTCTTTAAGGCGTTATCTAAGACCAAGCTCCGGGCAACTGTCGGCATGTCCGGCGAACGGATGGTCGTGAAACTCGTCATTCAACCGAAGATGACGCAACCGGTTTGGTTGGCTGAACTGTCCCAATTTGTCGTCGCGTTAGGTGAACTCGTTGGGCAACAACCAGTGGGCTAAGGTGACAGTATGAAAAGAAAAACGATGAAGACAATGATGCAGGGGGCAATTTTGTTGTCCGTTGCCTCGTTGATCGCTAAGATTTTGAGTGCGGTGTACCGCGTGCCGTTTCAAAATATGGTTGGGAATACTGGGTTTTACGTTTACCAGCAGATTTACCCAATTTATGGCATTGGGATGACCTTCGCGTTAAGTGGCCTGCCAATGTTTATCTCAAAATTAGTGGCGGAATCGGGTACGCAAGCGGAGAAACTCAGCTTGTTGTCCCGGGTACTCGTTTTGATGATGGGCTTTTCACTGATCCTGTTTGCAGGATTACAGCTTTTTGCACTTCAAATTGCGGTGGCAATGGGCGATCCTAAGTTGGCAATCATTATTCGTTCGGTGAGTTGGATGTTTTTACTATCACCGTTTCTGGCGGTCAGCCGGGGATATTTTCAAGGCGAATATGATATGCAACCTTCGGCAACCTCGCAGCTCGTTGAACAGCTTGTTCGGGTGACGGTGATTTTGACCGTGGCCTACTGGGCAATGCGTCATCAATGGGACGTGTACCGAATGGGCGCTTGGGCGATGAGTAGTGCTGCAATCGCTGCGGTTTTTGCGAGCGCAGTAATGGTGTGGTACGTGCGACAGGCTCAGGTCAATTTCTGGCAACCAGCGTTACAACCGGCGAAAATCAGTTATTCAGACCTAGCGAAACGCTTGTTGATCGAAGGGGGAACCATTAGCCTCTTCGCGTCAATGATGGTGCTTTTGCAACTGATTGATTCCTTTACCGTGAAGCGGGGATTGGTGGGCTATGGGCTCACTGATTTAGCGGCTAAGTCCGTTAAGGGGATCTATGACCGTGGCCAACCGTTAGTTCAATTGGGATTGGTTGTGGCGACGGCCTTTGCCTCATCGCTGTTACCCTCGTTGACAGAAGCATTAAATCAACGTAAGTGGCGTCAGTTCGTGCGGCAGGCCGGTAGCGTGATCCGGATGAGCCTGGTGATTGCTAGTGCAGCTGCGGCCGGTTTAATTGCTTTGATGCCAGAAGTGAACCGGTTACTGTTCGGTGATGCAACTGGTTCCGGTACGCTGTCGATTTACGTATTAAGTATCATCTTTGCCACGTTGATTACGATTTATAACAGTATCCTACAGAGCCTGAACCGGTTTACCACGACCCTAGTTGGTCTGGGAATCGGCTTAGCAGTGAAGGTGATCTTCAACCAACGTAGCGTCGTTTCGATGGGCGCTGTTGGGGCGAGTTGGACCACGGTGATTGCGTTAGCGGCCATGACCATTTTTTTGATGCAGCAACTAAAGGAATTTGACTTTGCTGCCTTTCGGAACGGTTTGCTTCGAAAACTGGTGGGCGTCTGCGTCGTGATGATCGTTGGGCTACGGTTGCTCATGGACATTTTGCAAGGCATGATGTTACAAGCAGGATTATCCCCTCGTGGCTCAGCGTTTCTTCTCACAATCATCGGTGTCGCAGCGGGCGTTTGGCTCTTTTTGAAGCTCGCACTTAAAACGCACTTGCTTGCACTTCGCGAGTGGTTAATGTTACCGTTAGCAAGTCGATGGCTTCGCTGGTTACGGGTCAAGTGAGGCACCATAAGTTATTAACATACTGGAGGAAACAACATGCGATTAGATAAATTTTTAAAGGTTTCGCGAATCATCAAGCGGCGGACGGTCGCTAAGGAAATTGCCGATAAGGGCCGGATCACCATTAACGGTCGGGCAGCCAAGTCGTCAACTGACGTCATGCCAAATGATGAATTAGTGATCAAGTTTGGGAACAAGACGCTGACAGTTCAAGTTTTACAGCTGTTGGAAACCACTAAGAAGCAGGATGCTGAAAACATGTACAAGATCGTGAGCGAGGAGTATGCGAAGGATTTTCGTGAAGAGTTGTAAGTGTGTGCGACAAAACTCGTTCATGTTCTTGAAACTGAGTTTTAGCGGTTTATAAATAATGAAAATGCGGTGATTACCTTTTGGGTGGTTGTCGTATTTTTTGTGTGATTTGGCGACAATTTTCGGCTCTGAAGAGGATGATGTACTGTTGGGTTCCTGACCAATTCAGATTTGGTCTATGGTGACGCTTTTTGGCCACCGCGCCGAAACGCGAGCGGCAAAACTGAGTGTTACGCATAAGGGCGTCCCATCCTAAGGCCGATGCCGCGTATTTTGTACAACTTGGCGACTGGTTTTCGGCTCTGAGGAGGATGATTCGTGGTTGGGGTCCTGAGCAATTCAGGTTTAGTTGATGGTGGTTTTTTTTGGCTACCGCGCCGAAACGCGAGAAACCAAACTGAGTGTTACGCATAAAAAGAACTAACGCTGTAGGACTGATAACTCGTACTTTTGTACAACTTGGCGACAAGTTTTCGGCTCTGAGGAGGATGATGTACTGTTGGGTTCCTGACCAATTCAGATTTGGTCTATGGTGATTCTTTTTGGCTACCACGCCGAAACGCGAGCGGCAAAACTGAGTGTTACGCATAAGGGCGTCCCATCCTAAGGCCGATAGACCACGGCCTTAGGATGGGACGCCCTTATGCACCACACTCAACCCGTTTTGCCGCTCGCTCTATTACAATTCTGTAACGTTTCCTGAATCCGTTTTAAAGCCCGTAGACAAGGGCTCAACTAGTTGCTATACTTCAAGGTAAAGACAATTCGGGGGGCCGTTAAGATGGCGCAGCGAAGTAAGATCACTCGGCTTGAGAATGCTTATACGAAGCAGATCCAAGCCCAACAACATCAGAACAAGTCAATTTTGACAAAACAGCGTAAAAAGCGTGCTGCAATCATCATAGGGGCCTTTCTTTTGGTTTGCTTAGTTTTGAGTACTGAAATCGTGCATGCAAAATTAAGCTTGGGTCAGACCCAGACTGAAATTGTCGGTCGTCAACAAAAGCTGAAGACGACTAAGGCGACTAATCAAAAATTGCAAGAGCACGTTAAACTGCTTAACAATAAAACGTACCTAGAGAATCTGATTCGCTCTAAGTACTATTACTCAAAATCGGGTGAGACGATTTACAGTCTGCCAAGTGATAAAGCGAGTGACGTGACTGCGAAGTAAGCGCGTTATCAAAATACTTGTTATTCAGGTGAGTGACAGTTAGAATGGGTGACGAATCAGTCATCGCATGCAACCAAGAGGCTCACTCAAGAGCGGAGAATTCGGCTGGTTGAAGTTAAACCAACGGGGTTCTCCGCTTCTCTGCATGGTGTTAAATGGTGCTTGCGCGTTGGCTAGTCATCTCGTAGTCATGATAGTTTGATTAAAATTTCATGGGATTGGCCCACTAGCTTTTTTGAGAAGTGTGCTATACTATTAATACATATTTTAAGGAGGAAATTCTTGTTTATGGCAATCGAGGTTGGAGCAAAAGTTGCTGGTAAAGTATCAGGCATCACAAATTTTGGTGCGTTCATCGACTTAGGCGAACATAAGACTGGGTTAGTTCACATCAGTGAAGTTTCAGATGGTTTTGTAAAGGATATTCACGACGTATTAAGTATCGGCGATCAGGTGACCGTCAAGGTGTTGTCGATTGGCGACGATGGCAAGATCGCGTTATCTATCCGCAAGGCATCGGATCATCCTGCTGAACATCAGGAACGCCCACATCACTCGCGGGAACACCACGAAGGGGGTAACGATAACCATCATGGTAACAATGGTGGTGGTCGTAACACTCATTATCGGAGCAATAACAACGGTGGTGGTCGTCCGCGGAATAACAACCACGCTTCAGCAAACCATAAGGAGAGTTTTGACGATTTAATGTCCGGTTTCTTAAAGGATAGCGAAGATCGCTTAGCTACCCTTAAACGGAATACTGAAGGTAAGCGTGGCGGTCGTGGCGGTCGTCGGAGCTAGTCTGACGCCGACATGGCAAAAACGTTATAAAACAACGATGGGATATCAGTGTCCCAATTGAATGAAAACTCCGGGTGATTGGCTTGCTGATCATCCGGAGTTTTTTGACGAGTAACGTGAATTTTGAAAGAAAGTGGGGACTTAGGATGCTTTCACAGACGGTTGAACAAATTGTCCGGCAACTGGGCGGGTTCGAACCTTCAGACACCGTTGTGGTTGCTGTATCAACGGGCGTGGACTCAATGGTCTTATTAACGCTGTTGCAGCGACTCCCCGTTGCCCATCGCCCCAAACTGATCGTCGCGCACGTGGATCATCAATTGCGTCAACAAAGTCAAGTCGAGCGACAGTTTATCACAACGTATTGCCAGCAACACAGGTTACCGCTCGAAGTTGCAGTTTGGCCGTTAGCGGCGCACCCGGCAACGGGAATTGAAGCCGCTGCCCGTGAATTTCGGTACGCGTTTTTTGAACGGGTCATGAAGCAGACCCACGCAACGACCTTAGTGACGGCCCATCACGCAAATGATCAGGCGGAAACGGTGCTCATGAAACTGATTCGGGGCGGTGATTTAACCCAGTTGGTCGGGATTCGAACTGAGCAGCCGTTTGGGTCGGGGCGGTTAGTACGCCCGCTATTGCGAATTGATAAGGCAACGCTATTGGCCTACGCGCAAACCAATCACCTGACTGGTATGAGGATGCGACCAATCAAGCGGATGACGTGCTACGTAATCGAATCCGCCATCAGGTCTTACCAGACTTACAACGCGAAAATCCAGCCTTGCTCGCGCACGTGCAATCATATGCCGATCAATTGCAGCAGTTACTGACCATTGGGCATGAGCGTGTGGGTCAGCTTTTAAATCAAGTGTTGATTGACGCAACGACGGGGCGGCTTTCGGTATTTTTAACCCTGACCGGAGCTCAGCAGGCAGCACTATTAACTGCGTGGTTTAAACAGCGGGGGGTGGCAGTCACCACCGCCTACGTGAAAATGGCCCAGCAACTCCTAACCAATTCAGTTAAGCCACAGGGTGAAGTTGATTTACCTAGTGGTATCAAGCTGATCAAACGTTACCAGACATTTTCACTGCTAGAAGCCACAAAACTTGCCGAAAATCCGCAATCTGACAGGCGAATTGTGTTAATATTTAATCAGTGGGTTCAGTTTACTCCCCAAATGGCTTTAAAGCTTAGTCATCGTCGTTTTGAATCTGAGCAATCAGCGACTGAAATGGCGTTGGCACTTCAACCAGATGACTTTCCCTTAACGGTTCGTCAGGCCCAGTCGCACGATCAGATTCGGTTAGCTTCTGGCGGTCATAAAACGGTTCGCCGAATTTTGATCGATCACAAGTTAACCGTTGAAGAACGGCAACATCAGTGGGTCGTGACGACGGCAAGTGGAGAAGTGCTTTGGTTGATCGGCATTCAACGAAGTGCCCGGCCAGCGTCATTAGGTGAGCGAAACTATGAGCTCCAACTACGATATAGTTGAGACTAAAGGAGAATATTGATGAACAACGACATCGAGCGTGTTTTATACAGCCAAGACGATATCAAGGCAGCTTGCGAGCGATTAGGCGCAGAGATTACGCGGGATTATGCGGGCAAGCGGCCATTGGTGATCGGCGTGTTAAAGGGCGTTGTGTTTTTTATGACGGATTTGATGCGGGAACTGGATTTCTTGACGGACATGGATTTCATTGACGTTTCTAGTTACCATGGTGGCACTGAATCATCTGGTGAAGTGACGTTAGTGCAAGACTTGAGCACTGATATTGAAGGTCGAGATGTCCTTTTGGTAGAAGATATTTTGGACAGTGGCCGGACGTTAGTTTACCTGCAAGAATTATTATCAGCTCGCAAACCTAAGTCACTGAAGATCGTCACGTTGTTGGATAAGCCTGAGGGTCATCAGATGGCAGCCCACGTTGATTATGTTGGTTTCAAGGTGCCAAATGAATTTTTGGTTGGCTACGGACTCGACTATAACGAGTACTACCGAAACCTGCCATATGTCGGTGTTTTAAAACCCGAAGTTTATGCGAATAAATAATTAGTCAAATAAGGTCAAATGTGATAATATGATTTCTATTAAGCGAGGAATTGTCCTCAGTTTCGTTCCTGATATTAATGGGAACCGTGGGTAAGGAGGCACTAAATGAACAATCGAAGAAATGGACTTTTTCGAAATAGTCTTTTCTACATTGTGATCTTCTTGTTGATCATGGGTGTTGTTTACTTCTTTCAAGGAAACAACTCAAACTCACAATCCCAAGAAATTCAATCCAGTGAGTTCGTTCAACAATTAAAGTCGAACAAGATCAAGAAGTTCTCCGTTCAACCTTCCGGTGGCGTTTATAAAGTTACCGGTGAGTATCGGAATGCTCAAAAGACGAAGACGTCATCTGGCTTTACGCTTGGTGGTAACACCAGCTCTAAAGTCACTGGTTTCACAACTGCCGTGTTGCAAAACAACTCGTCAGTTCAAGAAATTACGCGTTATGCACGGGATCATAACGTGAAGATGAATACGAAGCCTGAGGAATCCAGTGGTTTCTGGATCAACCTGTTGGTTTACGTACTCCCACTGATCGCGTTCATTTTCTTCTTCTACATGATGATGGGCCAAGCCGGCCAAGGTGGCGGCAATGGCAAGGTGATGAACTTTGGTAAGTCCAAAGCGAAACCAACTGACAGTAAAGAGAACAAGATTCGTTTCTCTGACGTTGCCGGTGAAGAAGAAGAAAAACAAGAACTGGTCGAAGTTGTTGAGTTCTTGAAGGATCCGCGTAAATTCGTGTCCTTGGGCGCCCGGATACCATCCGGGGTACTGCTCGAGGGGCCTCCAGGTACTGGTAAAACGTTGCTGGCCAAGGCCGTTGCTGGTGAAGCTGGCGTACCGTTCTACTCCATTTCTGGTTCTGACTTCGTTGAAATGTTCGTTGGGGTCGGTGCTAGCCGGGTCCGTGATCTGTTTGACCAAGCCAAGAAAAACGCCCCATCGATCATCTTCATTGATGAAATCGATGCCGTTGGTCGCCAACGTGGCGCCGGCATGGGCGGTGGTCACGATGAACGTGAACAAACCTTGAACCAATTACTGGTTGAAATGGACGGGTTTACGGGTAACGAAGGGGTCATCGTCATGGCCGCTACCAACCGTTCCGATGTCTTGGATCCAGCGTTGCTTCGTCCAGGTCGTTTCGACCGGAAGATTCTGGTTGGTCGGCCTGATGTTAACGGTCGTGAAGCTATCTTGAAGGTTCACGCTCGTAACAAGCCACTTGCTGGTGACGTTGATTTGAAGGAAATCGCTAAGCAAACCCCAGGTTTTGTTGGGGCGGACCTAGAGAACCTGCTGAACGAAGGGGCGTTATTAGCTGCCCGGCGGAATAAGACGCAAATCGATGCTTCTGATATTGATGAAGCTGAAGATCGTGTGATTGCCGGCCCAGCCAAACGTAACCGCGTTATCAGTAAGAAGGAACGCGAAACCGTTGCTTACCACGAAGCGGGTCATACAATCGTTGGGTTAGTGCTTAACGATGCCCGGGTCGTTCATAAAGTAACGATCGTACCACGGGGCCGTGCTGGCGGTTACGCCATCATGTTGCCACGTGAAGATCAAATGTTGATGAGTAAGAAGGACGCCATGGAACAAATGGCCGGCTTGATGGGTGGTCGGACCGCCGAAGAAATTATCTTCGACTCCGAATCATCCGGTGCTTCTAATGACTTTGAACAAGCAACCCAAATTGCCCGTTCAATGGTTACCCAATACGGGATGAGCAAGAAGGTCGGTACTGTGGCACTTGAAAGTGCTGGTAGTCAGCCATTCGCTGGTGCTGGTTACGGTCAAGGCCCGGCCTACTCGCAAGAGACCGCTGCGACGATTGACGAAGAAGTTCGTCGTTTGATCAACGAAGCCCACGAAACGGCTCACAAGATCATTTCCGAACACCGGGAACAACACAAGATTATTGCTGAAGCCTTACTGAAGTACGAAACCTTGGATGAAAAGCAAATCATCAGTCTGTACGAGACGGGTGAGATGCCAAACGCCGGTCAATCATCGGAATTCCCGAGTGAAAAAGCCGCCACGTTTGAAGAATCTAAGCGTGAACTCGAACGCCGTGAAGCTGAACGTCAACAATCAAAGAGTGAATCAGATGCGCCGGCTGAAGAATCAACTTCAACAACCGAAACACCTGACAACACTGATTCATCAGCAACGGATAAGTCGGATAACGACCATCCAGATGATGAAGCTTAATCTGTAATAGAGAAAGGCCACGAGTGAGAGCTCGCGGCCTTTTTTGTCGCTTGTGTCCAGCGTAAGCATCGTTGATGTGAGTTTGTGAAATGTA
>NZ_BBAD01000090.1 GCF_001311075.1 Secundilactobacillus similis DSM 23365 = JCM 2765 | reverse complement strand
TTTAGTAACCGCAATGAATCAACGGTTGCGTGATGCTGAACTTTATCAGTTGACCGCCACGTTTATGCTGATTCGACGAGATAACATTGCCGTTCAACGCGGTTTGAGAGATTCTGCGATAGTACCGAACTGCACAATGTGAGATGTAGGTAAGCGACTAGGTGTATGCTGTGTCGCGATGATTGGTGGTTGTTGGTGTTTTTCCGACAACCGCCAATCATCGGGGACAAATGTAAGACTCGCACGGGGTTTGGCGAGGCTTACATTTGAGGTCTGAGACCGCCCTTTGGCTCAGACCGGCCCCACAGCAGGAACCTAGTCGCTTACCGGAATCGACAGTACAAGCAAATCACCGCACTTCACAAAGTAAACAGAAGAATGCTTACGCTGGACACAAACGACAGCAAAAAAGACCTGAGCAAGCAAACGTTCAGGTCTCATCACATTACCTATTTAGTTTTAACAACCGCACCATCCTGCGTCCCGACAACAACTGTTTGGGTCATGTCTAAGAACAAGCCGTGTTCAACGACGCCGGTCATGTTGCTGAGTTGGTCAGCTAAGTCGTATGGCGCTTGAATCCGGTCTAAGTGTAAGTCAACGATCAAGTTACCCTCATCCGTCTTGTAGTTCTCGCCATCAGCAGTTTGACGAACCGTTGGCTTGTAACCCAAATCAGCCAAGCGCTTAACCAGTTGGTGGTGCCCATAGGCCAGCACTTCAACTGGTAGTGGGAACTTACCAAGTTGGTCAACCAACTTGCTTTCATCAACGATCCAGGCACATTGCTTCGAGTTAACGGCAACGAGTTTTTCCCAAGTTTGGGCACCGCCACCGCCTTTGATTCCGTTTAATTGTGGATCAATTTCGTCGGCACCATCAATCGTAATGTCGATTTGATCAACTTCGTCTAGTGACTTGATCGTCATGCCTAGCTTGCTGCCGTAATCAGCAGTCCGCTTCGATGTTGGCACCCCCGTGAAGTGAACCCCTTCATTCTTCATCCGTTCACCAAGTGCGTCCAATAAGTAACGCACCGTGGTGCCGGTTCCCAAACCAACGATCATGCCATCGTCAACGAGTTCAGCTGCGCGGTAGCCAGCGATTTTCTTGAGTTCATCTTGTGTCTTCATCAAAATCCTCCCAGGATTAGTAAAACGTTTTTGTAAACTACTTTTCCACTTTAATCTTATTCGTTTCCGGTGCGCTGGTCAAGATGTAACCGTCACCACTTTTAGGAAGTTTTTTGACGTAAACAACCGGTTTTTTCCTTAAATTCTAATCAACGAAATTCAGTGGAAACTAGTTCAATTGTCACGACGATTGATGCCCCCGCACCCTTTCTATATCACTGGTGAGATTGTGTTTTCGTTACAGTTTCAATAATCAGCTCGAAAAAGCACCACTTTTCTCATCAAATTAGTCTTATCTTCATAATTTCATCACAATTTTCAAGCTAAAGTTCATACTTTCTTCACGGTTTAGCCGTATTTTTTGAACATTTACCTGACATAATATAACTGTCAGCTTTGTGGACATTACATGACTTTAAAGGAGGTGGCCATGTGTCGACCCATTCGACCAAACGACGGCGGATCATTGTAACCATTATTGTCAGTTGTCTCGTGCTGATTTTCGGTGCCTCGCTCTTAACACGGGAAGCGAATCTACAATCGCCTAGTCTCCTGCCCCGGGGTAAAGCACTGATGAACAGTCACGTCAGAGTTCGTTTTGTGACTGATAGCGGCCACCGGTTAAAGACCTACTATTGGTCGACCAGCCACTCTACCGGCCGTGGTACGGACGTCACCGACATCTTCAATAGCGATATCATCGAAGAAGACAGTGGCATCAACGACCACATTCCATTAGACTACAGCTTTGATCAAACCGATTTGAAAAACATCCGAACGTTAAAATCCGTCAAGCTTGGCGACACCATTTCATTAACCGTCAACAAGCTTCCTCAGCGTGACCGTCTCAAGGGATTGCCCCGGTTTATTAAGTGGTTAGTTAACGGCTGATTACCGAATTCCTACTGTTACTTACTATTATTCTATCCCTATACATGGTATGATATTAGAGGTAATCAATGCACCAATGGTTACGCCTTGTGATGGCCAATCGCGATCACAAGCCACCTTGCCGTTGCTTCGAGACGGCTCACCAACTGAGTTCTCCAAACATTGAACCAAATGATCCTCACCAACCCGCTTGCATGATTGGTGAGGATCATTTTTTTGTGCCGTTTTAGATGACCTAATAGAACCGACGACGTGCCCAACTGGCAACGCCACCCGCAAAAATCAATCCTGTTAATCCCAACACCGTATCGCGTTTTTCTCGTGGATTTTCAGTGTGCCAGAAGCGCAGTGGTTGATCCTGATCAGCTACCTGCATTTGTGCTGCTTGGCCGTTTGAGGCTGCTTGGCCGATTTGTGGCTGACTGGTCAAGCCGATACCAAGCGCCAACATTCCGATGACGATTACCTTTACCATTTCGGCGCACTCCCCTCTTAACCTCGATGACGTTTCATTACCGCCATCGTACGCGCGAAATGTCGAGATAGCGTATCGATGATGTAAAGATTTAGCATCGTTTTGGTAAAGGTTTCGTATCGGTTAATCGGCACTGATTTTACTTGGAAAACCCCACCCAATTGTGTACACTTAGCTTAGGATGTAGCATTTTAATATTGGAGGAGATTGACTATGACAACGCGAAAAGTGGTAAATGCCTTATCATACATTTCGATTATTTTTGCGCCCTTTCTATTCCCCATCATCGTTTGGTTCCTAAGTCGCGATGATCCGGACATGCACCACCACGCTGGGCGGGCAGCTTGGTTGCACCTGATTCCGATTGTACTGACGGTGATCGTTTTGATTATTTCAGGTGTGGTTGGCGTCGCAACTAACGATTCCGTCTCTACTGGCGGAACGGCATTCTTCTTGCTGTTGTTAGCGGGAATCGTTGATTTGGTGTTGTATGTTTATAATATTTACTTTGGGTTGAAGATTTTGATTCGGGATTAGTTGGCTAATTAGATTGATATAAAAATGCCTAGCTGGTGTTCACGAGATTGCGTGAGTATCAGCTAGGCTATTTGTTTGTTTTTGATTGCCTTTAAGTGATGATGTTGCTTAGTGCTCCACATGGGTGTTGCATTTGTATATAAAGGCATCATTGTTTAATTGGCGACGCTCATTGCTGTTACTTATTTTCGGCGCCAATTTCACTGCTTTTTCTTGGGGTTCAGTGACTGCTCGTGAAGCCTGTCAGCATTACCGCTTTCTGGCCGCCGCACCGAAACGTGCTTCGCAAAACTGAGAGTTGCATATAAGGGCGTCATCATCTAACTGGTGATGCTCATTGCTACTACCTATTTTCGGCGCCAATCTGACTACTGCTTCTTGGGGTTCAGTGACCGATTGTGAAGCCTGTCCGCGCTACCGCTTTCTGGCCACCACGCCGAAATGCACTCCGAAAAGCAGAGAGTTGCACGTAAGGCGTCCGCACCTAACTGGCCAAAGCCCAGCCAATTAGGTGCGGACGCCCTTACGCTCCACTCTCTAAACGCTTTTCTCCGTGCTCTCTACCAATACCCCAACTTCTCCGCCAACTTAGCCCTTGCAATATCCCTTGCTGACACGCTTGGCGTTTCTCTTCTGGAATCGTTGGTATCCTTTGGTGCATTCCAGCTGTACTTACCCGTTACGGCGCTGCTGAAGCGTCATCGCTGGTTTCGGCATACATAATGTCCGTTAAGTACGGCGTGTGATCCAAGCCCAGTGAGTGGCCCATTTCGTGGACTAAGACGCTTTGCCAGTACGTGGTTGCTTCTGGGGCCGCTGCCTTTTGGGCCGCAATCAGTTCGTTATACAGCGCCTTACCCTTATCGTAATCGGCCTTCTTAGTTGCCGCATCTGTTGCCGACTTATAGGCCGCTGCTACCTTTTCGTATTCGGTATACAGTTCCCGAATCTGTGGTGTATCAGCGACACTATCGACATAGGTTGGGTCGCTAATGCCGTTGAACTGAGGTAAATGTGGCTACCGTCGTTCAACCCATCCAGTCGCTAGCGGCTTGGGTCGACAGTATCAAATCGTGCTTGGTGGCCGTCCCCGTAACGAAGACCTTTTGACCTAACGCAGCGTTCCACACGCTCATCGCTTTCGTCGCGTATGTCTTCAACTGACTTTTAGCCACGTAGACCCGAATCTGGTCATTCGTGTTGTTCGTTAACTTCCCTGTTAAGTTAAAGTTCTTCTTCAACGTCGCGGCGTATTTGGTATAAAAACTGGCTGGTTGCTTCAACAACGAACTTGCGGGTTGCAGGTCCGTGCCGTTCGCAATCGTCTTCATCAGTGTGCTACCGGACATGCTAGGGGTGGTTAAATATCCCCGCCAAACCCAGCCGACCTTCTTCTTGTTGCTGGCCGATTGAATGTAGTAGTACACCCGCGTCTTACCGTTCACCTTCAGCGCTTCGTGTCCCTTAGCGTAGAACGTGGTGTTTGGATAATTCGATAGTTTAAAGACTTTCTTCGCTAATTTGCCGGTATAAGCGTACCCGTGAGCTGCCTTCGACTCATCGATCTGGTACGCTTTTTGCGTCATCTTTTTCTGCCACACTACGGTGACCTTGGTTTTCGCCTGTGCTGTCGCTGGCTTCGTTGCTGACTGAACGCTAAGCGTCAAGCCTAACGACAGCGCTGCGACTGCGATAATGCCTAGTTTTTTCATGCTGTTGCCCCCTTATCGCACCGACGTCGCGCGTGGTAAACCTATTAGGGTCATTTTAACACAGTCCCTGCAAGTTTTTGGGCAATGACGCTGTAAACGTTACCTAAACGTAATGCTTAACTCCTTGTTAACCGCCAGCGCAATTTTCTCCAAGGTCTCGACGGTGATATTAGTGCCACCGTTTTCCCAGCGGGCAATTGACGATTGAGGGACGTTCATCCGTTGCCCCAACTGAATCTGAGTCAACCCCGCTTCCATCCGCAAGCGTTGAATGGCGATGGCGTACTTGTATCGGATGCTGTTGCGGTGAAACTTCTTCGCCAACTCCGGCTTATCAAACATGTTCGTGACTTTCAAAAATAGCTCCTCCTGAGTGTGAGTTGTCAGTTCTCCAAAAGTGATTGACATCGACAATTAATCGCGTCTAACGCATAGTTTACAAAAATACCGTAAAGCGTCTAGCGAACACCTGTTCTTGATTTTTAAAATTGTTTATGGTAACCTTAATTTATTCGATCGATGCGATCCGATTGAATAGTCTTTAAAAATTCCTAATCAAGTCCAATGTCAAACGTCTCAGTGATGTTTTGACAGCCAATCCCGGCCGCGAACCGTCCCTTTGCGACCGGGATTTTTTTGATGTTATAATAGCGATAAATGCGGTTTAGGAGGCCCTTTCATGACAACACCCTACACGAATCAACACCAACAGTTAGTTGAGATTCCCGTGATTAATTCGGTCCTCAACCAGTTGCCACTGACCAGTTTAACGAACATCACTAGCACCATGATGACCGTAGCTGACGGTCTACCGGATGGTGAGTTCATCTACCTCGACCTCGCTAACGACGCCATGAGTCCCGAATTGCCCCATGATACGCGGGTGCTCGTGCAACGCCAAGACCACGTGGCCAACGACAGTTTAGCCGCCGTTAGCTTCGGTCGTGAGATCAAAGTTGGCCGCGTAACCGAATTACCGAACGGCTGGATCCTCTCGTTCGATAATCCCCTATACCAACCGGCCTTTATTTCGCCAAACTCATCAAAAATAAATTTTATTGGTCGCATTATTCGCAGCATCCGGACCTACTCATGACTGCCGGTAGCTAACACTAACCAAAATCTGTCTACCAAACAACTTCTTAATTTATGGTTACCTTTCAATCCAAAAACCACTCTTTTGATGACAACGTGCTATCCTGTTGTCATGAGGAGGGACATTATTTTGAAGAAATCAATCACTTATTCACTCATGACGAGTTTTGCCCTCATGGGCGCATTCGGTCTCGCCCTAGTCGCTAACCCAAGTTCCGCTAGCGCGAAGACCTACACGAATCCCACGTCGTTGCAGAAGCACAACTGGTATTCGTACCATGAAGACGAGTACGGCACGTGGCGTTACTACAAGCTGCATTTTGCCGCCCACTCCGTCTACGAATTTACCAAAACCAGCCGCAGTGGCAAGTGGACTGAAAACAAAATTCCAGCCAACCGCTACTTCTTTAAGAGCGCCAACAAGGCCCACTGGTACAACTACGGGGCTACCAACGTGGACAACCTGCTGACGCGCAGCATCAAGATGGCCAAGGCTACCAAGACTGGGACTGACGGTAAGACCCACTTGGTCCTCTACAGTTTTGACCGCTCCAACAACAAGGGCGGCATCAACCTGACAGGGCCTTATAAGACTTGGACTTACTTTACGAGTGCGAAGTATGTTTCGAACACTTACGAATATTATCAAACGGTTAATTATTTGGTTAAATAGTGTTAAAAAAACTGATTCACCGCAGTGTGCGGGAATCAGTTTTTTAATTATGCGATTAACTTTAATTCAACTTTTCAATACACTTTAAGTACTACATCATACTCAAAATTAAAACTTTTCTCGTTACATCAACGTAACTAACAACATGTTATTCAATTTTTCAAGCAAAATTATTTCATCGTGTATCTACATAGGATATACTTACATTATCAACTTTAGGAGGTTGACTCTATGGCTTCAATCCAAGAAAATACGCACCTAGCGAAGTGGGGTAACTCACGTGCAGCCCGAATTCCTAGCAAAATCATTGAACAACTCAACCTAACTGACAATCAAGATTTGACGGTATCAATCCATGATGGTTCGATCGTTCTAACGCCAATTCGAAAAGAACCAACTAACATCCACGAGCTATTCGCTGACTGGCAAGACGATGGCGTTCGAGATCACGATTTAGACTGGGGCAAACCAGTTGGGAGAGAATTTAAATGATTACGCAAGGCGATATTTTTTACGTTGATTTCAATCCAAGTATGGGACACGAACAGAAAAATCGACGGCCCGCAATCGCGCTTAGTAATGATTTAGTCGCAAAATATAGTGGGATGACAATTGTAGCACCAATTAGTTCAACCACTCGTAACTTTCCGATGTATATGCCATTACCAATAAACCTTCCCGTTCACGGTAAAGTTTTATTGGATCAGACAACAGCACTAGACTTAGAAAGTCGGCGCGTTCCTGAAAATGACATTGTAGGCCACTTAACTAACACTGAACTCACTGAAATATTAAATCGTTACAAACTCCTATTCGATATAGATTAATATTAAAAAAGCGACCAGCAATTTGGTCGCTTTTTTAATTCGCACGCTCTAATAACTCAACGCCCGATAAGCATCCGCCTTCCGGTGCTTCTGCACCGTTGCGTTAGTCATACTGCTCCGCTTAACGGTCCACGGATCGTTGTAGTACAGTCGCGTACTGGAATAGCCAGTAACCGTCAGCGCGTGGTTACTGAAACCGTCCACGTTGGCCACCCAGATGACAACTAAGTGGTTTTGACGAACCTGTGCTTTAATAACCGCCAAGCTGGCACCCGTCATGTTTTTAGCGGTTCCCATATGAGCCTTCACAACGCTCATCAAACCACCCGGATAGACGTACCAGCCCGTGCTGGAATAGGGACTGCCAACGAAGCCCTTGTTGGGGTCACTACTTCTTGGCATCTCCTTAGCCAAACTCAGCTTGGTCACGTCCGCGCCACCAAACTGCAACATCATCGTGGTGGCCGTAATCTCACAGCCAGTCGGCAGTTCTGGTCGCTGGGCGATCAATGGTGCCACCACCCGGTAGTAGCTCTTCACCGTGCCATTTTGGTGGATCCAGCCCGTATACGTATGGTTGTATGTAAATTTCAGCCACGTGGCACCGTTGACGACTTCTTCTCGGGTAATATGCACGAATTTATTCCGGAAGTTATAGCCGCTACTGATCTTCGTCAGGTTGGCCGTCGACGTGGCGTAACCGCCAGACTTATAAATCCCGTAGTTATGCGTCGTATTCGGCCCAATCTTCGTATAGTAATTAACCGTCGTTAGACTTTCAACGGGTTGAATCGTTGCCGCTTGTGCGCGTTGCGTCGGTAAAGCAACCATACTTAACCCCAACACAATTGCGATTCCAGCCAGAACACTGGCTATTCGGTGACTTCTCTGCATCATCAGCACTCCAAACATGTTTGATAAGTTGATTATACCGAACTTTAACCTCAATTCGATCAACGACATCACTTTGTAGTCAAACGGTTACATTTCTCCTCATTCGTCCCACGCAAAAATGCTATACTGGACGCACTAATACCGCGCAGGAGGCATTTCACCATGTCGAAATCACAACGTCACCTCTTCTTCGGGCTGACCGCCATCGTGGCGCTTGCCCTACTCCTCTTCATCGGCTACCGCTTCGGCAGTCAGCTTGAGGACGTGCTTCACCTAATCACCAACCGGCAAGAACTCGTTCGCGTCTTCCAACACCATACGCCACTGGATCTCATCACCTACACCTTGTTGATGCTGATCTGTTTTTGGTTACCCGGCGCCCCAGTGGCCGTGCTCGCCATTGCGGCGGGGGTTTGCTTCGGCCACTGGACGGCATTTGCCATGAACGTCACTGCTATGACGGTCGGGAACTTTACGGTGGCGAACCTGTTACCCGAAATCATGCATACGCCGAAAAATCGGTTTTCCCAAAAACTATACGCCGACCTCTTAAAAATCCGGCATCCCAGCATCGGCCTCATTCTGGGCTACGCGATTCCGTTCATTCCCAGCACCGTGATTAATCTGGCGGCTAAACGGCTGATGCCCGCTCGTGGCCGATTAGCTGGGATCTGTTTACTGGGCAGCTTACCACCAGCCTTCCTCTACGCCTTTGGTGGGGACGCTGCGTTGCGCGGTGACTGGCGCCACGTTGCCATCGTGATCGTGGTTGCCGTGCTGCTGTTCGGACTTCTCTGGGTGATTCATCACGACCGCAAGCGATTGGAAGACCGCTTTTAATTTCAAACCACAAACGCCCCATTTTATCCCACTCGCGGTATGATGGACGTAACGCTTTATGAGAGGAAGGATCATGTCACATGTCTGAACCAATCACGCACATCGAAGTTCGGGGTGGCAACGTCAATAACCTGAAAAACATTGACGTTGACATCCCCTTAAACCAATTTGTCGCCATTTCTGGCCCCTCGGGGTCGGGGAAGAGTTCGCTGGCGATGGGCATCTTATACGCAGAGGGCTCCCGGCGCTACCTTGAAGCGCTCTCGACCTACACCCGCCGTCGAATCTCACAATCCAATAAATCTCAGGTTCAATCCGTTAAGCATATTCCGTCAGCCCTTGCGCTCCGGCAACGGCCCAGCGTCCCATCAGAACGCTCAACCGTGGGCTCGCTGACCGAAGCCTTTAACGTGATTCGCCTGATTTTCTCACGGTTAGGCTCACCCGTTTGTCCCAACGGTCACCGGATCGACCCAACCATTCAAATCGCTCAGGCCATGGACCGACCCGGTGACAAAATGGGCATGATCACCTGCCCCACCTGTGGTGTACAATTCATGGCCACTAGCGCAGAAGATTTTTCGTTCAACTCCACTGGCGCCTGTCCCGATTGCCAAGGACTGGGTGTCGTTCGCGAATTAGACGAATCAAAGCTGATTGGTGACGAAAACCTCACCATTGACGAAGCGTCGTTGCTTCGTGGCACCTTCCCGGCCGAAACTTCATGCCCAAACTAGTCGCCACGCTTGGCGTCCGCACCGATGTGCCTTACAAGGACCTGACCGACAAAGAACGCAACATCGTCCTTCATGGCGAACGCAAGCAGTACCCCTTCGACTTTCATACCGGCACTGGCCGGGTATTTCACGCGGAGAAGACGTTGTACGAAAATGCCTACGAGGCCGTTACCGAATCACTGAAGTCCTCGAAGAGTGAGCGGTCGATTGCTAAAATCAACTCGTTCTACCACTTCTCAACCTGCCCGACCTGTCATGGTTCCCGGTTGAATCCAGAGCGACTCAAACAGTTGGTCGGTGGGCGCAACATTGCCGAAGTCGCCGATATGCAGTTGAATCAGTTGGCTGACTGGGAGGCGACGACTAAGGCCAGCTTGCCTGCTGACATGGGCAACCTCGCCAACATTTTGTTTACTGAACTAGACGATACCTTACGGCCACTGTTGGAATTGGGACTCGACTACCTCAGCCTATCTCGAAACGGGAACACGCTATCCACCGGTGAACTGCAACGGATCCAACTTGCCCGGACACTGCGAACCGAAACGACCGGCGTGCTGTACGTCTTGGACGAACCTTCGATTGGCCTGCACCCTGACAACATTCAGGGGCTGATCCACGTCTTTCGCCAGCTGATTGCGCAAGGCAACTCACTGGTCGTGGTCGACCACGAAGTCGACATCATTGCGGCCGCCGACTGGGTGATTGAAATCGGCCCCGGTTCTGGTGACGCTGGCGGGAACGTGATTGCGCAAGGTACGCCGAAGCAATTAGTCGCCGACCCCAACTCGTTGATTGGTCCGTTTATCTCGGGGAGCGCGCAGATTCTACAGGAGAAACATCCGGCTAAACAGCCAACCGGACAGCAAACCACGATCCACATCGACGATCACTTCAACTTACACGACCTGACCGCCAGTTTCCCAGATAACCAAGTGACGGCTATCACCGGTTTTTCCGGCGCTGGCAAAACTAGCTTGATTCTGGACAGTTTGGTCCCAGCGATTCAAGCTCAGGCCCAACATCAGAAACTCCCAAGCCACGTCACGCAGCTGACCACCGACCTCACCCACGTGGTCAGCGTTGACGCCACGCCGGTTGGCAAAAATACCCGCTCAACGTTGGCCACCTACTCGTCCATCATGAACGACCTGCGTCACCTGTTTGCGGACTTACCCGAATCAAAGGCTAAGGGCTACGGCATCGCCTACTTCTCCTACAACAATAAGGAGGGCGCTTGCCCAAGCTGCGGTGGTCTGGGAAATATCACGTTGGATATTCAGTACTTGCCCGATATGGAAGAGGTTTGTCCAGTCTGCCACGGTACCCGGTATAAAGATGAGATTCAGCAAATCAAGTGGCACGGCTATTCAATCGTTGACCTGTTAGCAATGTCGGTTGAGGAAGCGCTCCCGGTATTTGCCGATGTGCCTAAAATCGAACGCCAGTTGAAGCAACTGCAAGAAGTCGGTCTCAGCTACCTGCACCTTGGCGAGAGCACGCCGACGTTATCTGGTGGTGAAGCGCAACGCTTGAAGCTGGTGAGTCACCTGACGAAGAAGCAGTCGGGGACCCTGTTTGTGTTCGATGAACCATCAATTGGCCTCCACCCGCTAGACGTCCAAACGCTGCTGCAAATCATCGACCGCCTTCGGACTCATGGCGCAACCGTGCTGATGATCACCCACGATATGGACTTGATGATCAACGCCGACCACCTGATTGACCTTGGCCCGCGTGGTGGCGATGCCGGTGGCCGAATCATGGCGACTGGCGCACCGCTGGACTTGGTGAAGCAGCCTGAAGGGTTGACGATGACTTACCTTGCGGATTATTATCAACGATTCTTAAACCACTAAAAAATAAGCGTTAAAGCCTGATCGTTAGACTTTAACGCTTATTTATTGTGCAGCTATGATTCCTTTTGCCCAGTCTTATCTTCAAACGTCTGGGCCAAAACGCGACCCAACTCTTGATCCGTCCGAATCGTCGGGTGCAAAATACCGTCATTCAACGTTGCCAACCGGTTCTTCGGCGTAATCAACTCTGGTGCGAGTTCGTTGAAATCAATGACCGCCATGTGGTGATCATCGTACACTTTCCGTAACGCATCCCGTTCTTCATTTAACGTGAAATCCCGGTCGTTCTTAAAGTTACTGCAGTCGTTACCCTTATAAGTGTAGCGATTCATCGGCAAAATTCCGATGATCATCATCTTAGGGTTCAACTTCTGTAGCCAATCAAGTCGCTCACTCAACGTCTTGGCGATATGCTTCAAGCTACCCGAACCGGACTTGTTGGTGTAGTCGTTCACACCAATTGCCACGTAGAGGTAGTTCAGTTGTTGGAACTGCCCCTTGTGCTGTTCGATTTGGGACTTGAGGTCTTGTCCTACTCGGTTGCCAGACAGAGCGTAGGTCGCGTAACGGTGCCCCACGATCTTAGCATCCGGTACCGCAAAGCTGTACTGGTTCTTGGGGTCCATATTGATGTATTTGCCAAACCAGTCAAAATACGAGTTGCCGTGATTGAAGTGGTAACCGTCCCAACCGGCGGGAATGCTGTCGCCCACCACGCCAATCTTACCGTGGTACGGCGTCAGCGCTTGGCCCTTTGGGTGGAAACTAGCGGACGTGATCGTCTTCAAATCGCTGGTTTTAATCCAAAAGGAGTGGTTGTTGGCCCGATTGCTGACGTGGTAAAGGCGGGTCTTTTGCCCGTCAATTTTCACATCCGCGTACTTATCCCGGTACCACGCCATCTCGTGCTGCTTGTTTTCAAGTTTAACTTCATCCGTTAATTTCAGTGACGAGTACCCCACTGCCCGCTGTTTAAGCGCGTAGGCGTGAACTCGCATCGCATCCGTCTTAATGACCTTCACCTGCTTAGCGTTACCATTCAACGGCACAAATGCCGCAATTCCGCCAACCAGCAGAACCGCAAACGCCGCAACGATCCAGTAACGCAGTTTTCTTAGTTTCATGTTTATCTCCCGTACTATCTCAATGTCATCTCTTTATCATAACATAGGTGGTTGGCGGAGAGAAGCTATCTGAAAAATCGGGACTGGGGGCTGAGGTGTTTCATTTTGAAAAATTACGGGAGAATCCCACGTTCAAACATGGTTGTGTGCTGTGACCGTGTTTGGACGTGGGATTTTTGGGTGGATTTTAGTTGTCTCTTTTTGATTTTAAGTGGTACTGGCGACAAGTATTACTATTATTTTGTTTTCGGCGTCACTTTGGCTTTGATTTTCCGCAGGTCATCTACGCAGTGATGTTTGCTTAACTAACCTCGTTCTGGCAACTACGCCGAAATGCGCTCCGCAAGGCAGAAGGTTATGTATAAGGGCGGTCCAAGTAAAACTACCAAAACCGGT
>NZ_BBAD01000089.1 GCF_001311075.1 Secundilactobacillus similis DSM 23365 = JCM 2765 | reverse complement strand
GCATAAAAAAACACGCCTCTTTCAAGACGTGTCAGTGTAATTCAATCAATTATTAGTTCCGGCTCAAGAAACCCATCATGACGTTCGTGTGGTCGTCATCACTGGCAACCGGGGTCTCGCCCAAACCGAATTTTTCAAAGTAAGGGGTGTTCACTAATGACTTGCTTTCCACTGGATGAAGTCGGTTGTCTAATTGACTAACCCGTTGGTCGAGTTGTTGCTTCAACGCGAGTAAGTCTTCAAAGTGGGTTGCTAATTCTGCATCGGCTACTGGCATCGTCGTGAGTGCCTTAGCAGCGTTTAATTGATCGGTATAAGTCATTTCAGTTGCCATTGTCATAAGTGGTTTCCCCCGTTGTCTTTTCGATATCATTCGTCATCTATTTGAGACCAAGTATAGCAGTTTTCTGAAAACTGTCTAGTATTTTCTGAAACTTTATTGTAAGCACAAAAAAGCGCCCTTACCAATTGATGATAAGGACGCAATTGAAAACGGTTAAACCTAATTAGGCCAAACTTCATTAGCGGTATTGACCACTAATTTAATTTTAGCCCATTGATCAGCTTCAGTGAGGTGATTTCCTTCTTCAGTCGAAGCAAACCCACATTGTGGTGATAAACAAAGTTCGTTTTTATCAACAAATTGACTCGCGTTTTCAATCCGGGTTTTCAATAACTCGGCATCCTCTAATTCGGGACGCTTCGTTGTCACTAACCCTAACACGATTCGTTGGTGCCGACCATTTTCAGCAATTTTTTTCAATGGTTCAAAACCGCCAGACCGTTCATCATCGTATTCCAAGAAGTAGCCATCAATGTGTAACTGTGCTAAGTAATCAGCAACGGGATCGTAAGCACCCGCGCCAGCCCAGTTCGAATCATAATTGCCACGACAAACGTGCATAGTCAATACAAGGTCGTCAGGCTTATTGTCCGCAATCGCGTTGATTGCCTTAACCGCTGCTTCGCATAGTGGTACCAAATCCGGATTGATCGTGCCATCCGAAAAACTAGCCCACATGCCCCATGAGGTGTCATCGATTTGCAGGTAGCGACAACCTAAATCATAAAAGTGTTGCACTGTTTCTTGATAGGCTTTAATTTCGTCCGCCAAAAAGGCATCAAAATCGTGGTAGTAGTTATCATAGATCATCGCGTCTTCATTTGGAAATAACACCGACGGACTCGGAATCGTCTGCTTGGCTGCAATACCAGCAGGAACGATTTGCTTTAAATAGCTAAAGTCATCAAAGAACGGGTGTTGTGGATTAAACGCAATTTTGCCGTTGATTCGAATAGCCCCTGCGCGAGTTTCTTGACCATTGAACACGAATCCGTGATCAGGAGTGAAAAATTCAGCACCATTTAGGCCACCCAAGAAGTCCAAATGCCACCAACTACGACGAAATTCACCAGCGGTCACGTCTTTTAATCCCGCCTTCACCTGTTGATCAACCAAGTGATCAATTTCGCGATTTTCGACTTGAGTCAACGCCTCGCGGTCAATTTTACCCGCTTTAAAATCGGCATTTGCTTGTTTCAAAGCTGCTGGTCGTAAGAAACTGCCGACGATATCGGCACGGTATGGATAAGTTGTCATAATTGTTTATTTCCTCCTAATAGTCGTTAACGGCAATAAAAAAGCCCTTGAAAAATAACTTTTCAAGGGCGACGATTCTCGCGGTACCACCTTAACTTTTTACCTAGCTCACACTAGGCAACTTAAAGTCCAACGTTGCTGAACTTCAATGCGTTAATGGGCATTACCCAACCTAACCTCGTCTAAAACTCAGCTAAGTTTACTCGAAGACCATCTTCATCGATTCGCCTGACTGGTTTTCAGCACCCCCAGCTCTCTTAACAGGTTAACTCGACTACTCATCTTTTCATCGCTTACTAATTTTTATTTAATGCCATTCTAACAAATCGGCTGAATTTGTCAACCAAGACTCAGAATCAGTCACTGTTCGCGCCACCGTGCAACTCGAGCCGCCTTATGGGTCATCTGTGTCGCCACGGCGTTAATCACGTTAACGATTTGCTCAGCCTGCGCCATTGACAAATAATCAACGGTTGCCAAATAGTTTAAAAATGCCGTCAGCGTGGGCCCAATCAGCTGATAACTTGCTACTGGAATGCCCACATGCAAGACAAAGTCATTCAATAACACATTTCTCACGGCTTCTTGCGTCCAATCTTGTGGTAACTGATGGTAGTTAATATACAGTTGTTGATACAAAATGGCTACGTAATGGTAAGCATCGTTTGGGTGAACCTGAGCCGGAACCTGCTGCCAGTCTGGACTCGCCACAAAGTTTTCCACTTGCCGTTGCATTTCTCGAGACAGTTCTTCCAGTGATGCCATCCGGCGATTGGTTAACCGGTGTTCACGAATCGGTTCGGTTTCTTGGATATCGCGCCGCACCTCAAATTGTAACAGTACGTTAGAAAGCGTGCCGAAATCTTCTTCAATGAGTTGTTCATCCGCTAAAAAGAGCACAAAGCAACGGGTTACGCTGTATGTAGTTAAGAATAAATCAATATCTTGCGAGCTTGACGTCGTCTGTTGCCATTGCTCATCAAGTAATTGAACCACCTCACTCGAACGCCACTGGGTAACCGTCACGTCAAAACGAGTCTGCATCGTTTGATTAAACGTCGCAATGGCCGTTTTCACAAAGTGCGTGGGGACTTCTGCAATCAGTTGCTGGTAAAAATTAGAGACTAAAAATTGCGTTAAACACATTTGAAACGTCGCCACGTCAGCTGTCACTTGATTGTTATTTAATTGATCGTCGTTGGTTGTCACGTTTGCACCACCTCTGTTGATCTCATTTCTCACTAACAATAAGTATACCCACTTCATGGACTGAGATTCAAGAACAATGTTAGCGCTTCCATTACCATATTAACGCTAATGCTGCAAATTAGCGGCTTACAAATTTATTGCCACATTCGATAAATGGCGTACAGAAACAGGACTGCCAACACAACGTTCACAACGATTGCGTAACGATTAAAGACACCTTGAAATACTGACCCAGCCGCAGCCCACACCAAGTTGGCCGCAAAGGTCATCAACGCCATCAGGATCCCGAATCCAAAAATAATGCCCATTTGTGTCCCAAACGCCGGCATTAGAAACGACACGTAGCCAATCAAAAAGTAAAGCATCACCTTCACGTTCATAAAGTTTAACAGCATTGCGGCCCAAAACCGACGTTGACAGGTTGGTCCTTCGGGGGAGTCTTCGCTGACCGAAACAGGCCAACCATTAAATAGGCCAGATATAGTGACCCGATGACTCGAAGACCAATCAACGCCTTTGGTGACAACGCACTTAGCAGATGCGTAAACGCAAAACAAAAACTATCCAAAATAAAAAAGCTGACAAGTAGCCCACCCAAAAACGGTAACGCCCCCCGAAACCCGCGCTGACGACTTTCTTGCATCGCCATAATGTTATTCGGCCCGGGTGTGATCGCCATCGTCAAACTGTACGAAAAAAAGCCAAGCATTTACGATTCCTCCTAGAAATAACGGCCTTTTTTCGCCCGTTATTCGATTTTCTAATCATTTTACCATAAACTAGTTAACCATTAACTTTCTTAATTGTAAATCAATCTGGAAATCAATTTACAGAAAACTATACCAATTCAGAAATTTCATTCAGTAAACGCTTGTGTAACAGTATTTATTAAATAATTCTTGCTTTATAAAAGTTAGACCATTATACTCATATCTTGTACGCTACTCAGATTTTTTCATTACATTTTCATAAGAGAAAGAAGTTGACGAGATGTCCCAAATTTATCAAGCCTACCTCGCCGGCCACTGGCAGACGAGCGCTTCTAACCAAACCATTACGATTGAATCTCCTTGGCAACACCAACCTTTAGGTGAAATTCAGGCAGTCACTCAAGCCGAAGTTGATGTGTGCATTAAACAAGCCAAACAGGCGCAACCCGCTTGGGCCGCACTCTCCAATAGCGAACGTGGCGCTTACCTGAATCAATGGGCCGATAACTTACTCGCTAATAAAGCCGAGCTAGCTGAAACGGTCATGAACGAAGTTGGTAAAAACGCGGCCGACGCTGAAAAAGAAATTGTTCGAACTGCTGACCTGATTCGCTACACGGTTCAAGAAGCCCTTCATATGCATGGTGAAAGTGTTCGTGGTGATGGCTTCCCTGGCGGCTCTAAGAATAAACTTGGGGTGATCGAACGCGTTCCACTTGGGTCGTGCTCGCCATCTCGCCATTTAACTATCCGGTCAATCTGGCGGCAGCTAAAATTGCACCCGCGTTAATGGCTGGTAACGCGGCGATTTTCAAACCAGCAACCCAAGGCGCCATCAGTGGCATCAAGATGATTCAGGCGTTGGCCGCAACTGGCTTACCAGCCGGTCTTCTTAGCCTCTTGACCGGCCATGGCTCTCAAATTGGCGATTATCTCACGGAACATCCAGATATCAATATGATCAGCTTCACTGGGAGCACCCAGACCGGTAAGCACCTATCTGCTAAATCCATCATGGTTCCACTCGTCTTGGAACTTGGTGGCAAGGATCCGGCGATTGTTTGCTCAGACGCTGATCTAGACGTCACCACGGCGGACATTATTGGCGGTGCATTCTCTTATTCAGGTCAACGTTGTACTGCCGTTAAGCGGGTTCTCGTGTCCGAACGAGTTGCCGATGACCTCGTTGCTGGCCTTAAGAAACAGGTTGAAGCGCTCACCGTTGGCTCGCCAGCCGATAACAGCAAAATTGTGCCTTTAATTTCCGAAAAGGCCGCTGACTTCGTTCAAGATTTGATTGACGATGCTTTAGCCAAAGGTGCGACCCTGGTCACGGGTAACAAACGCGAAGGTAACTTGATCTACCCAACCTTGTTGGATCACGTGACCCCTGACATGAAGGTCGCTTGGATCGAACCCTTCGGCCCAGTTCTCCCCGTTATTCGGGTCGAATCCGTCGCTGAAGCGATCAAGTTGGCCAATCAGTCTAAATTCGGTCTACAAGCCAGCGTCTTCACCCAAGACCTTGATAAAGCCCTCCGCATTGCGGGCGGCGTCGAAGCCGGTACGATTCAAGTCAATGGTCGCCCAGAACGCGGGCCTGACAACTTCCCATTCTTAGGCGTGAAAGCCTCCGGGATGGGCACTCAAGGCGTGCATAACAGTATCTTATCGATGTCACGGGAAAAATTAACCGTCATTAACTTAAAATAACCGCAACCATCAAACAGGCGCCCATTAAACTCTGAAATCAAAGTTTAATGGGCGCCTGTTTTTTAGTGAGTTAGTTTTAACGCGTCTCATCCGTCAAATTCAGTGCTGTTTGCTCAACGGTCGGATCTTCACGTTCATAAGGTTGCTCCGAAATATTAAATAACGGAATTTCTGGCATGGCGGCTAGTTTCGCCTTCACCCGTTCGTGGCCCTTTTCATCCGCAATTCGTTGTAGTTCGCCGATTCGTTTTTCCTGCTTTAAGGTGGTATTTTTCAGCTTTGGTAAACGCTGGAAACTGAAGCGAAACCCGATAATGGTTCGGCCCTGTTTCACCGTTTCAACCGTAAAGCCCGATAACAACGGTGTTAACTCCTCAATAATTGGTTTGATCACTCGGTTATTGATTTGTGATCCGCGATATGACTTGGGAAAACCGAGTTCCTGACGCAGTTTATCAACCGTAAATTCGAGGGTGGCTGTTGAGGTTCGCCATTGCATCAGGTGCATGTACATGATTTTGGCATACTTGTTATGAATCTCAACGAAATCGGGTAATAGGTACATCGTATAGGAATTTTCGAGATCATTTAACACCCACGTTAACTTCGGGTTGACGGAAACTTCCAGTGACATGTTCTTTCGATCCAATTCAAAGTTGTAAAAAAGGTGCCCGGCCCCTTCCTTATCGTTTTCGGTATCAACGTAAGCGATATTGACATTGGTCACCTTATAATACGTCGACATCACCACTTTAGCCATCCGCTCACGGGTTGTGGCAGTATAGCCGGTCAACTCACGTAACTGAGAGAGCGGAATCGTGATCGTATCGGACTCCTTTTCAACCAACTGTGCACACAGTGCCATAAACACGTTTAATTCAATTTTAGTAAAGCCCGAGTAATCAAACGAGTTTAACCCGTTGTCCACCTTAACGATCGTGTGACCGCCAAGGGATAGCTGCGCCTGTCTACTCTCAGTCGTTAGTTCCGTCATCTTGCACCCATCCTCTAAATAACAAAAATTCTGTAGCACCGTTTTTGAACACTTGTTCCCACTTTAACACAGTGTGAAACCGAGTTCAATATAGTGATTTAACGCTGTTTAACACCCTTAATCGCCCTCAAATTCAGAATTAGCGTTACTTAAATAGAATTCTTGTTACGTTAACAGAATTTTTGTTATCTTAGTAGAATTTTCGTTACTTTAATGACGATGAAATCATTCATTCAGGCGCCAAATAACGGCTAAAAAAATTTTAATAGCCGGTATGCGCCGAATTTTCTAAATCAGGGCGTCAGTTTTTAGCAACAGAATTTCTGTTACTTAAGCAGAATAACTGATATATATCGCAGAATTTTGGTTATTTAACCTAGAATTAGCGTTATTTAACAAGAGAATTTTAGTTATCGATTACAGAAATTCTGTTACGCGAAATAGAATTGCCGTTACGTCACTAGAATTTTGGTTACTTCAACAGAATTATTGTCATTTTATACTGCTTGTAACCCCGATTTAGCAACCTTTTAGCCGGCACTAAAGATTTAGGTTTAAGGATTAAAGGTTATTAAAGATATAAAACTAAAGGCAGCTAACACCCTGTTGTCCGTCGCCGACACCTTAATGATGCGTCAGCTAGATTTAACTTAACTGCAAATCGACGAACGTGTTACAATTATAAATGAAAGCCCTTCCATTTAAGCGATCACACGGTTTGTTCCCGAGTTAGATTGAATGGTGGCTTTAATTGAACTCACTTTTTTTCAGGAAAGGGATGTTTGTTATGCAGGCAACAGCGATTAAAACGATTGCCAACATTGGTGCTGGTACCATGGGCCATGCAACGGCGCTTCAATTTGCGATGGCCGGCTATACCGTTAATTTATTGGATGTCTCAACCGAAGCACTGGAGGCAGGTCGTCAACAAATCGAACACGACCTTGAAACCTTTAACCATACCGGAATATTGAATGATTTTCCAACTAAGATTCTTGACCACATCCACTTTACGACCGATTACAAAACTGCGTTAACGGACGCTGATTTCGTTATCGAATCGGTGATTGAAGACATGGCCATCAAACAAAGCGTTTGGCAAAAAGTTGAGCAATTCGTCAAACCAGACGCCATTCTAGCCACAAATACATCCGGTTTAGATCCAACCAAGATCCAAGCGGTCTTAACTCATCCGGAACGGTTCGTCGTTGCCCACTTTATGAATCCAGCACAACTGATGCCCCTTGTTGAGGTTGTGCCGGGCGATCATACCGCACCGGAGATTGTGACGGAAACCGTTGCCCTTTTGAAACACGTCGGCAAACACCCGGTTCCACTCAAAAAAGCCGCCCTCGGGTTCGTCGGCAACCGGATTCAACTCGCCGTTCTTCGGGAAGCCTTTCACATCATTGGTGCTGACATTGCAACCCCCGAAGCAGTCGATGATATTATCAAATACAGTTTAGGCCGTCGCTGGAACCTAATTGGACCCGTTGCGAGCGCCGACCTCGGTGGTCTCGACGTGTTCAAGAGTATCAGCGATTACCTTTATGCTGACTTGTCGCATCAACAAGGTCCCGACCCGCACCTGCAAGAGAAAGTTGAGCAGGGAAAACTGGGATTGAAGACTGGCGAAGGCTTCTACGATTGGTCCGGTGAAACTGGTCAAAAACTGGTTCAGTTCCGGGATGAAGCCCTTTTAAAACAGTTAAAAGCTGATCAACAGGAAAACCACTCTGAGCAATAACTAAAACGGCATCATAAGTTTACCAATTTTTTGGCGAGCTCATGATGCCGTTATTTTGTTTAATCTTGCTTAACGTTTAACGCTGCAACGATTGCTGGTTCCATCTTTTCTGGTTTAAAGATTGGCGCATACCGGTCAATCAACTGGCCATCTCGGCCAATCAAAAACTTCGTAAAGTTCCATTTGATCCGACCATGCCCCGCGGTTTCTTTCAGGTATGTGAACAATGGGTCTTCATCATCACCGTTGAGGCGAACCTGCTGAGTCATTGGGAACGTTACGCCGTAGTGTAACTGACAGTATTCACTGGTCGCTTCATCTGAATCTAGTTCCTGATGAAATTGGTTAGAGGGTAGACCCAAAACCTCAAGTCCCTGCTCGTGGTACTTTTGGTAGAGGGCTTCAATCCCTTCAATTGTGGCGCCAGTCCGCACTTACTTGCGGTATTTACAATCAGGAGCACCTTGCCCTGATACTGACTAAAATCAATCGCTGTTCCGTTCATTTCGGTTTCTTGAAAGTCATAAATGGCTGTCATTTAAAAAACTCCCTTCGTGATTCCCTATTTCACAACTTTTCGTAATTCGGTCACTAGCCGTTGGTTATCCGCCAACATCCGTTCATAATCCGCTGCGGTCAACGCCGTTTGATCTTGAATGCAGTGAAGAATCGCATTCACGATTTCGGCTTGTTGGTCGCGTGCCTGATCAGTCAATCCAATAATCAGCTGCCGTTGGTCTTCAGCTGGCCGTGTTCGGGTAACCCACCCGGCTTGTTCCATGCGTTTCAACATCGGCGTGAGCGTATTGCTCGCCAGATGAAGCTGGTCTGCTAACTCGTGAACGGCTTGTTGATCTCGCTCCCACAATGCCAGCAAGACTAGGTACTGCGGATACGTGAGTTGATATGGCGTCAATGCTTGCTGATAAAATTGATTAAATAATCGATTGGCGTTGTACACCGAAAAACAAAGTTGTTCCGCCAAACTTAATGCCTGGGTTGCCATAAGTCACCTCACCTCGTTAGATTGATCGCGTCGGAATAGTTCGTACACGATTGATTAGTTTAACTATAGTGCTTTTGACCACTAAATACAACTTTATTACAAAATAGTCTGATGGCCGAGATCAACCGGATTGCCGTAACAACGCAAAAAAAGGCTGGGACAAAAGTCCATATTGGTAAGCATCGAACTAATTTCTTAACTCAAAGCTAGTAAAAAATTTAATTGAATTTCAAGACTGTTATATAGTCTAAACGCCAATAGGCTTCTAAGCTTCGCTGAGTCGTGCGCCAAAACTCGTTTAGGTCCCGGCCATATAAGAGAACGGACCCGTAGATTCCAAAACCAGGAATCCACGGGTCCGTTCTCTTATATTCTGGGACCTAAACGAGTTTTGGCCCACTCTCATTCTTAAACTAACTTGCCTGTCGTTCCGGTCCTGCAGGTCTTGGCTTACCAAAGTAATACCCTTGCACATACCGAACACCAAGTTGCGTTGCAAAGGCCAAATCGGCCTCAGTTTCAACACCTTCAAGCACAAAGCTCAGTTGATTTTCTTTAGCGATTTGAACCCAGAATTGAACCCGTTCTCGAAGTTCAGCATCGCTAGTGGTTTGGCGAAGATTTTGCATCGCAAATTTAACGCCATTAATGTAAGGCACGATATTACGCACCATTTCAAAACTATTATCACTACCTACATCGTCGATCAAAATTTTAATTTTAGATGCTCGATAGACCGCACAGATTCGCCGCATTGTCTGAGAATCAGTCAACGCCGTAATTTCAATCGTTAAATTATCGGGGCCTTCATCACTTTCCGCAAACTGAGTTAGGGCTTCTGCTAAGTCTAAGTCCACAAACTGAGCGGCAGTTAGATTCATATTGAAGTTTTGTAGCTCAGTTTGTGCCATAAAGTCTTTTAACAACGAAATCTGCATCCACGCAGGTAACTCAAATGTATCTGGTAAGATCCAGCGTTTCTGCAACTCGTCATAGGTCCGCAATAGTAATTCATGATAAAATCGAGGCTGCTCTGCCCGATCAATATCATAAACACCCTGTGAGAAGTAACAGTAATCGTTTAACCGCTTTTCAATGCTACTTGTTCCAGAAATCAGCTGGTTATCTAAGGTAATCATATCGCGACCGTTGCGTTTACTCTTAGAGAGCGCATCATCCACCCGTTTGTAAATATCGTTAATACTTGTGTCTTCGGGTTGCTGTGACGTCACGCCAACCGAAGCCGTTACTGCAATACTATGATTGGCATACGAAAATTCGGATTTTCGAATTGCCTGCCAACAACCTCGAATCACCGACATCACCTGATCCGGCGTGTGGTTTGGAAAGGCCACGTTAACCTCTTCACCAGAAGTAAAGTATAACCGATGCTCAATATTGGCATTATCCAGCACACGGCTTAAAGTGGCCGTTAGACCAATTAGAACTGTATTCCCAGCTAGATGACCAAACCGGTCGTTTAACTGCCGGAAATGGTCAATATCGAGCGCTACGAAGGTCAACGGTGTGTGTTGCTGCTGCGCTTGATCAAATAACTGGGTCAATTCTCCCTGCTGGCTGTCAGCTTGACCAACATTGGTGCCCTGTTCATAAGATGCCAATCGTTCCAATTGGCGATTGCGTTGTTCCTGTCGATACTGCCGCATCCAGTAGCCCACAACAATACATAACATGAGCGAATACAATGCCATGCCCTCAACCCGCATCAGGTTATCCAACGGCATTCCCATTGAAACCGCAGGCGTGCTCAACCAAAACAGCCCCGCCACAAAAATCGACGCAACCATCATGTAAAGGCTACGATGGACCGTACCAGCCCGCTCCCGGTGAACAAGCACAATAATCACCGCAAAGCCCAACAACGCTAACAGTGTTGGTAAGTGCCAAAAATTAGTCGCATGGTGCATCCACCAAACGCCCAAGATAGCAACCATTTGAAACCCGACTTCTACCCGGTTGAAACCACCAAACATTAACGGGACAATTAGCACGTAGAGGGCAAGGTTGTGATAGATCAATGCCGTATTGTTATGCATGAACGCCATCGTAATCAAATGAACGCCTAAGCCCAATCCCAATGAGAGCAGCACCAGATAAATTCGCCGGCCGACTCGCCGCAGTTTAGTCGTATCACCTGCATCGGTTTCAAACACGTCTGACCAAACCCGTTGATAATACTGAATGAAGCCAATACTAAAGAAGCTAAGGACCGCTACCCGCTGAAAGAAGAGTAGCCATTCCCGATACTGTTCATAGTTCATTTATTTTCCCCATTCAAGGTCGCCCTAATTTAAATACTTTTAAGAATAAGTATTATCTTAACACGTTTTACTGGTCAACCTCAATACGGTATTATTTTACGTTTATGTATCATTTTGAAATTTTATTGAACATTTTGTACCAAAAATATTCAAAATATCGAAATTAACGTCAAAAACTGTCATTTAGCAATCAATCTTGCCAAAATGACAGTTTTTCTGGTTATTGTTCGCAATTACCGTTACTTAACCAACCAAAACCCTAATAGCGTCAAACCAATTCCGCCTAAAAGAAATAAACTCATCGCCGCCACGAACACCAAACGATCCTTGATCCAATTTTGACGCTTCTCTCATCCGTTAAAGTCTGCTGTTTCTGAAAGGCCACAATTTCGCTATACGTTTGTAACTGATGACGTGCTTTCCACTGTTCTACTCGGATACCTGCATAAGTTGCGCCCGCCGCTAACGCAATCGGAATCACCGCTCCCCACCAACCTAAAATCATGATCGAGGCCCGGCACTGATCGCAGTCAGTCCTAATAAAACAGTCATCACCACTGCCAACCGGTTAGAACGAACCGTATCTAATTCCTGCTTCATAACATCAACATCTCCCTTCACTAACTCATCTAGTGAGGTATCAAATAAGATGCTCAAGCGAAGCAAATTCTCCAAATCTGGATAACTCCGGCCCGTTTCCCAATTCGAAATCGTTTGGCGTGAAACGTACAGCCTTTCCGCCAACATGTCCTGGGTTAACCCAAGTCGTTCTCGGTGGTGCTTAATTTGCTGATGAATGTGCATCATATTGATCACTCCTCAACCCTAAACTAGCACGATGGTGATGTGATTACCGCCAAACTCACTTATAATCGGCCTCAATTCTCCGTCAAACTTTGTTGTCATCCCTATTCTACCGGTTAACAACCACATAAACTAGGTTTAAATTCAATTTAAAACGCCCTGAATCAGCCAATCGGCCAATTCAGGACGTTACTTCATTTATTATTTAATATCCCGTAAAAACTGATCAAAGTCCTCGCGCCGGTACAACTGACGGTTGCACTGATCACTGTCCGTACAGATGTAGTTGCCCTTTTTCGTGTAACGGCCGTCACCACCAGTTTTGCTGATGGCAGTAAAGAGGGAAACGTTCCCCTCTTGGTGGCAGATTGCACAAAAACCCTTGATCACGGTGGCAGAAAGGTCACCGTTCAGACCTGCTAGCTTTCCATCTGTATAGTACAACAAGTACTTGCGCCGTGTTCCGAGGTCGTTCCAACCAACGTAAGTGTGTTCACGTAAGTCGATGCCCTCAAAATCGGGCTGCTTCAGTTTTTTAACTTTCCGGAATACCTTCTCAACCTGCTTCTTACTTGGTTGTGCGAAACCAACACATGAGCCTTAAACGTCTCAAAATACCGATCCGTTGCTTCGCGTCTCACTTGGTGATCCAACGCAAAGCTGATCAAATCCTCAATTTCAGGTGTCGGTGTCGGCACGATTTGGTGAATCTGTTCGACCGCCAATGATTGAACAGCATCGACGGTTCGATGATCGTTGACCGATTTGTAGTTATCGATCAAATTATAGATGATGGCTTTCAGTTGCATGTATTGATAAGGTTGTAATTCTAATGTCATAAAGAATTCCTTTCGTTTCAAATCAGAATCAGTAGAAAGGAAATTCCAATCTAGTGATTCGGTTACCGGACAGCAACCGCTTCACCAGAAGATACGAGACGTACCAAACTATCACCCCAATAAGTGTAACTGCTAGTTTAACAGATTAGGTGCTGGTATTGCAAGCTTACGTTTGTGTCCAGCGTAAGTGTTGGGTGCGATTTGGGTGTTGGCTGTTTGTCGGCGCTTCGCTCTCCAAATCCGCATGAAAACCGGCGCTCTCAGTCAACAAAATTCGGCGCCACTTAAACTGTTGTTTTCCGAGGTTCCTGAAGTTATAAAAATTTGTCAACCACTTACTTTCTGGCCACCGCGCCAAATGGTGCTGCGCGAGGCAAAAAGCTATGTGTAGCGGCCTCTAAGCCAAACTACCAAAACCT
>NZ_BBAD01000088.1 GCF_001311075.1 Secundilactobacillus similis DSM 23365 = JCM 2765 | reverse complement strand
TCTTGTTTGCGGACTTTCGGCATCGGGACCGCACTCCCGAAAATTTATCATGAAGGGTAAAACTGTCGCACGCTGACAATTGCAAGCATCTCAGCAAGTGTTGAACGGTAACGTTACGACATCGGGTCAACAGCACGTTCAAGCGGATTAAGTCAACGTTCCGAATAGATTGACAGTCTTGCCGGTCACGATGACGAGGCATCGACTGTTGCTCAACTTTAGCGTTTGTCGAATCAACGCCAACTGTGCGATACCGCCATTAAGTGGCACGATTAAGCACTTGAGATGCTCTACAATAGTGCCGAATTACGCTAATGTAAGATTTCGGTCAGCGGCTAGGTGGATGCTGTGTCGCGATGATTGGTGGTTGTTGGTGTTCTTCCGACAACCGCCAATCATCGGGGACGAAGTTAAGACTCGCGTGGGTTTTGGCGAGGCTTAACTTCGAGGTCTGAGACCGTCCTTCGGCTCAGACCGGCCCCACAGCAGGAACCTAGCCGCTGACCGGAATCGTAAGTCCACGCAAATCATCGCACTTCACAAACTCACAGCAAGAATGCTTACGCTGGACACAAACGACAGCAAAAAAGACATGCCAGACACGGCATGTCTTTTGCGTTAAATGGTAGCTTGTGTCTCTTTGATTCGTTCCAGCAATAATTGGTTATCATTAAGCTTCGCGAAAGTTTTCGCGTCATTCAATAATTCAATAACGTCAGCAGTTGGCTTATTGAGTGCAATCGCATTTTGCGCCTGACGGAAACGAATCCGAGCGGCGTAATAGGTGACGTGGTTGTTGGCGCAGATGTCGTAACCGTAGGCCAGAAGTGGGTCGCTGGTCTTGAAGTCGTTGACGTGGGCGAAATATTCGGCCGTATAGAAGACCATGTTGAGGGCCCGCCAGATAGATTTATTACTATTAAGTGGTAGGTTGTGCAGGTCGTCGAAAACTTTTTGGAAGAAGAACTCGCTCTTTTGGTTTTCGTGGTTGTGACTGTAGGCGATGCCGCTCCCGGTATAAGCGAGGTTGGTGAAGATGGTGCTATGGTTGTCGTCTAAGTCGTTCAAAATTAAGTTGAAGTAGTAGAGCGCATCCGCAATCGGTTCCTCACGTAGCGCTGTGAGGTAGCCTTTGACAAAGTAGTACTGCATCTGGCCGTTTGCGGTGAGATCGGTGAAGTTAACTTTTTCAAGGTCAGCGCTGGCGCTGTCGTATTCACTAGTGATCAATTTAAATTCAGCCTGGTCGAGCAACTCACTTGCTTCTGATTGAGCAGGTGGGTTAACTGGAAAGACATCGTCTAGGGTCAGGCTAAGGCGTGCACAAAGTTGAGTCAGAATTCGGATTGCGGGCGCCTTACCAGAGTTTTCAAATTTACTGAGGGTCGCTTGGGTACAAATGCCATCGCAAAGTTCGGCCTGTGACAAACCGAGGGCTTTACGCGCTTTAATAAATCGTTCTATATTCATAATTTTATCAGTCCAATTATTATTTTATATTTACGGCAATTATAGCAGATTATTCTTCGTTAATCACTGAACGATTCAAAATTAAACTGGAATGGAATATTTTGCTGATGATGGCGGAGGTTAACGCTTGAAGTGCACAATATTCATCTATTAAGATAAAAATGGTTTCTTATACATATATTCATCATATTATGTATGAGAAGTTCATTGAATTCGTTAACCATTTCCGTGTAATTATTCGCTTTATTATGTATATTCACTGTATTTTAGTATAGTTTATACATAAAATTAAAGAAAATTGCTGTTTTTAGAAATAATGATTGCATTTTAATCTTTATGAGAATATAGTAAGGAACATACAAATAAGCGAATTAATATAAAATGAGGTGAGTCAATGAACGTTGCGATAGTTGGGGTTACGGGTTACAGCGGCACGGTGTTATACAGTTTGCTGGTTAACCACCCACAAGTTACTCAGATTAACTTATACGGACATACAAATGAAGGAGAAAACGGGGATGTCCGCTATCTCGACGAGCTCATTGCCGGTTACCACGGCCAACACGTGCCACTTCAAGCGTTTGATCCGGAAAAAATCATGGCGGATAACGATGTGGTGTTCTTTGCAACATCGTCCGGCGTCAGCAGTCAGTTAGCTGGCCCGTTCATTAAGGCAAAGTTCCCAGTGATCGATTTATCTGGTGACTACCGGTTGCCGGATCCAGCCACCTACGAGAAGTGGTATCACAAGCCAGCTGCGGATGCGGCTGATTTAGCGCAGGCCACTTATAGCCTTGCCGACTTTTACGCTGAGAAAACGAACTACATTGCGAACCCGGGGTGTTACGCAACGGCAACGCTGCTTGGATTAGCGCCAATGGTGCAACAAGATTTGATCGATCCAGATAGCATTATTGTGGATGCCAAGTCTGGGACGTCAGGAGCTGGTAAATCCCTCAGTCAACTGACGCATTTCACGGAAGAAAACGACAACTTGCAGTTATACCAACTCAACAAACACAAGCACATTCCAGAAGTCGTTCAACAACTACATCAGTGGAACAACCAAGTGAATGCCATTCAATTTAGCACCACGCTACTTCCGCTCACGACCGGCTTGATGGCCAGCATCTACGCCAAGGTCAAGTCAGGTGTGACGCAAGAATCCTTAATGGCGGCGTTCAATACCGTTTATGCGGATCACCCATTCGTTCACGTGATGGATGGCGAAACGCCAAGCCTGAAACAAGTCGTTGGCACCAACAACTGTGATCTGGGCGTGGTCTACAACCCTGTAACTCATACAGTGATGGTGATCAGCGTGATCGATAACCTGATCAAAGGCGCTGCTGGACAAGCGGTTCAAAACTTTAACCACCTATTTAACTTTAACGAAACCACTGGCCTACCAACGTTGCCAGTCTTTGCTTAGAAAAGGAGCGTTGCATATGACAGTGACAACAATTGACTTTCAATGGCCAGCCGGCTTTTATAACGATGGCATCGAGATTGGCCTAGGAACCGTTGATAAGAAGGACTTCGGTTACCTCTTCTCAGAAGTTCCCGCAACGGCTGCCGGGACTTATACCACCAACCAGTTTCAAGCAGCCCCAACGAAATTAACTAAAAATACCATTAACCACAACCATCACCTCCAAGCGGTGGTTGTGAACAGTGCAATTGCGAATTCTTGTACCGGGGTGCAGGGGGAACAGGATGCCCAAACCGAACAACAGCTACTGGGTGAAAAGTTAGGCATCTCACCAGACTTAGTAGGGGTCGCTTCAACCGGTTTGATTGGCGCACCGCTACCAATGGACAAAATCAAAGCGGGCATCGCGCAATTACAACCCGCAACCGATGATGGCGTCACCCAAGCGGTTTTGACGACCGACACCCATGCCAAGAAGGCCTGTGTTCAGGTGGAACTTGATGGTCAGACGGTGACGATTGCGGGATTCTGTAAGGGTTCTGGTATGATCCACCCCAAGATGGCCACGATGTTGGGCTTTGTAACCACGGACGCGGCGATTGATGGTGAGCTACTACAACATACGTTAAGCACCGGCGTTGATACCACCTTCAACCAAATTACGGTTGATGGCGACACATCGACGAACGATATGGTCGTCGTGATGGCCAACGGATTAGCGAAAAATGCCGAATTAACGTCAACCACGGATGCCGATTACGCGGCATTTGCCGAAGCCTTACACGTGGTTTTAGGTGAACTGGCCAAGCAAATTGCTGCCGATGGTGAAGGCGCAACTAAGCTCGTTGAATGTAACGTTTCGGGCGCCTTTAACGACCAGGAAGGCCAACAAGTAGCTAAAGCAATCGTTGGCTCCAACCTAGTTAAGGCCGCCATCTTCGGCCAAGACCCGAACTGGGGCCGGATTATTTCCACGATTGGCGCAACGGATGCCCACGTGGACATCGACCACGTGTCAATTACCCTGAACGGCATCTTGATGGTACAAGACAGTTTGGCAGTGCCGTTTGACCTTGATACGGCAGTTGATGCCATGAAAGAAAACCAAGTGACCATCGACGTTACCCTCAACAGTGGGAATGCGACCGGCCAAGCTTGGGGTTGCGATTTAACTTATAACTACGTGAAAATTAATGCGAGCTATCACACTTAAAGAAGGGAAGCACGACCTATGAATCTGATCATCGTCAAAATCGGCGGCAACGCCATTCATCAATTAACTGCGGAATTTTTTGAACAGTTACGCGACTGGCGCCAAGCGGGCAAGAAGGTCCTCCTGATCCACGGTGGTGGACCTCAGATTTCCAAGCTAGCCGATCAACTCGACATTCCAACGAAGAAGCAAAACGGAATTCGAGTGACTGACGACGCAACGTTGGCCCTATCCAAAATGGTGTTGCTGGGCGATTCTCAACCAGAACTGCTGACCCGCTTATCGCAGGCTGGGTTAGCAGCGGTGGGGTTAAATGCGGCGGATCAGAAACTATTGGTCGGCAAGTTTGTCGATCAACAACAGTACGGCTTCGTTGGTAGCATTTCAAGCGTTAATGAGTTGGCGCTGTCGAGACTGTTAGCTGACCAAATTGGGGTCCTAGCACCTTTAGCGCTGACAGTCAGTGGTGACTGGCTCAACGTCAACGCTGATACAGCGGCAGCCGACGTTGCCCGGTTATTAAAAGCTAACCAACTTTACCTATTAACGGATGTTCCTGGCGTGTTGAAGAACGGTCACGTGATCAGTCAATTGGTGCCACAAGATGTGACCCAGTTAATTGAAGAAAACGTGATCACGGCGGGCATGCAACCGAAACTCTCAGCAGCGGTTAAGGCCGTTCACGCGGGGGTTCAAGCGGTGCGCATTACCGACCAGTTGACCCACCCAGGAACCACACTTTTACAGGAGGCAATCGATTAATGACAATGGACCATGTATTTCCAACCTACGCCCGGTTCCCGTTTGAACCGGTAACCGCAACTGGTGTCACCATTACCGATGATCAAGGGAAGGACTACCTCGACTTTACGTCAGGCATCGGTGTTTGTAATTTAGGGTATCAAAATGCTGAGATTCAAGCGGCAGTCACTGACCAACTAGGCAAAATCTGGCACATCTCTAACCTGTACGAAAACCACCTCCAAGAAGCCGTGGCTGAGTTACTAGTTGGGAAGGAAGATAAGCTAGTGTTCTTTGCCAATTCCGGGACTGAAGCCAACGAAGCTGCGTTGAAATTAGCGCGGAAGGCCACCGGTAAGACCAAGGTGCTATCATTTAACCACTCCTTCCACGGACGGACTTACGGGTCGATGTCGATGACCGGTAACGCCCACATCCAAGAGGGGTTTGCGCCATTGGTTCCCGATATTAGTTTTGCGGACTACAATGATCCTGCTTCGTTGGACGCCATTACGCCCGATTTAGCAGCCGTTATTCTGGAAGTTATTCAGGGTGAAGGTGGCGTCATCGTTGGTGATCCAGACTGGTTACGCGATGTTCAGGCGAAGTGTCAGGCCACTGATACGCTATTCATTATTGATGAAGTGCAAACTGGGATTGGTCGGACTGGGTTTAAATTTGCCTATGAAGCGTCGGCCTAGATCCTGACATCGTCACTTCCGCCAAGGGCTTAGCCAATGGTCTGCCCGTTGGTGCGATGATTGGCAAGTCGAAACTGGGCAAGGCATTTGGTCCCGGCACTCACGGCTCGACCTTTGCGGGGAACCCGTTAACGATGGCTTCGGCCCAGGCCGTGTTGAAACAGTTAACGCCAGAATTCTTGGAACAGGTTCGCACGAAGGCCTTTAAGATCGGCCAAACGTTAGCGAAGTTTGAAGCGTTGCCGGTTGTAACTAGCGTGAGCGGTCGTGGGCTGATGATTGGGATTCACCTGACGGATGACTTGCCAGTTAATGACGTCATCACGGCGTTACAGGCGAAGGGCATCTTGACCCTATCCGCCGTTGGTAACACGTTACGGTTATTACCACCATTGGTCATGTCGGTTGAAGACTTAGAGAGCGGGCTGACAACGATTTACGATGAGTTAGTGGCACACACGAACTAAAAATTAAATTTAGAAATGAAAAATACCACGATGAATGCTCGTTAACGGGAAATCATCGTGGATTTTTTGATTAGTCAACGTATTGATGACCGAACTGTGGTGTTTTTAGTAGTATGATACCGAATAATTTTTAAATTAGAAAATAATTAAAATGCCATTGCCGAAAGTGCCACTTTCCCATATGATAATAGATAAGCACCTCGGCACCAGACATTTGGAAGGATGGGAATAATACCATGAAAGCAATCATTACCGTTATTGGCCAGGACAAAGTTGGCATCGTTGCGGCGGTTTCTAACCAACTCGCAAAGCTTAACGTCAACATTATTGATATTTCGCAAACCTTGATGCACGGCAGTTTTACGATGATTTTGATGGGTGAATGGGACGAACAGGCAACGAACTTTGAAACGGTGAAACAAGCGTTAACTGAACAGGGCGAAACGCTGGGTCTTGATATTCGCATCCAGCGCCAAGAGTTATTTGACGCGATTCAGAAGTTGTAGGAGGTTACTGATGGAAACCAGACAGATTCTTGAAACAATTCAGATGATTTCGGAAGAACGCCTCGACATTCGGACGATTACGATGGGTATCTCCCTGTTTGACTGTATCGATAGTGATGGCGAAAAGGCGCGTCAAAAATCTACGATAAGATTACGACGAGCGCCAAAGACTTGGTTAAAGTTGCCAATGAAATTCAATCTGAGTACGGCATTCCAATCGTCAACAAACGGATTTCGGTAACGCCAATCGCGTTGATTGCGGCGGCTAGTCACGATGATAACTATGTAGCGTATGCAGAAACGATGGAACGGGCCGCAGAAACCTTGGGCGTTGATTTAATTGGTGGGTTTACCGCTTTGGTTCAAAAAGGTTACCAATCTGGCGACCGTAAGTTGATTGAATCGATTCCCGAAGCGTTGAACGTGACGCAGCGGGTCTGCAGTTCAGTCAACGTTGGGTCAACTCGGTCCGGTATCAACATGGACGCTGTGGCCCAGATGGGGCGGGTCGTTAAAGACATTGCGGCGATCGACCCAGTCAACTGCATGAGCTTAGTCATTTTCGCAAATGCGGTTGAGGATAATCCGTTCATGGCCGGCGCCTTCCACGGCGTTGGTGAAGCGGATCGCGTCATCAACGTGGGTATCAGTGGTCCTGGCGTTGTGAAGCGGGCGTTGGAACAGGTTAAGGGCCAGTCGATCGACGTGGTGTCAGAAACCATCAAGAAGACAGCCTTCAAGGTTACTCGGATGGGCCAATTAGTCGGTAACGTGGCGGCAGAACGCTTAAACGTGCCGTTTGGTATCGTGGATCTCTCGTTAGCGCCAACGCCAAATGAGGGTGATTCGGTTGCTGAAATTCTAGAAGAAATCGGCCTCGAAAGTGTCGGTGCCCCAGGAACTACGGCAGCATTGGCATTGTTGAATGATGCCGTGAAAAAGGGCGGCGTCATGGCCTGCGAACACGTTGGTGGTTTATCGGGTGCCTTCATTCCGGTTTCGGAAGACGCTGAAATGATTCGCGCAGTGACAGCGGGACGCTTGAACATCGAAAAGTTGGAAGCCATGACGGCGGTTTGTTCCGTGGGACTTGATATGATCGCCATCCCAGGTGATACGACCGCGGAAACCATTAGTGGTATGATCGCGGATGAAGCCGCAATCGGCGTGATCAACAACAAGACCACGGCGGTGCGAGTAATTCCAGCAACGGGCAAGGGCGTCGGTGAACAGGTCGACTTCGGTGGCTTGTTTGGGACTGCCCCAATTATGCCGGTGAATGCAAACTCACCAAAGCAGTTTATTGATCGCGGTGGCCGGATTCCGGCGCCGATTCATTCGTTTAAGAATTAGAGCGCAAAGAAAAGCGGTTAAGGAGTGGAGCGTAAGGCCCTCCCACCATAAACCCCGGTTTTTGGGGTTTGTGGTGGGAGGGCCTTACGTGCAACTCCTTGCTTTTCTTTGCGCATTTCGGCGTGGTGGCCTAAAAGAACACGCGTAGTCAAACTTCACAATAAAACCGATTATTCGGAAAGCACAATTCCCATAAAAAGCCGAAACAAACGTAGTAGCAATGAGCGTCGCCAGAAAGTCTATGGAATAGAGTAAACCCCGGTTTTTGGGGTTTGTGGTGGGCAAGCCCGTACGTGCAACTTAGTGAACTAAAACCATAATGATTCATCAAAAACAGGCGCCACCACCCAACAACTAAGTTAGGTAGTGGCGCCTATTCCATATCCAGCAACGGTTTTAGCCTACATTAAAAAAATTCCACTCAAAAAGCTTGACGCTCACATCGCAATCAAGTAAGATGTATTTGAAATCATATTATACGACATATAATATTGTAAGGGGTGATAACGTGGCAATTCAAGTGAGTTCAGAATTACTGGACGGCTGCGTGTTAGCAATCTTGTCGAATCAAGATTACTACGGCTACGCGTTGACGCAGCGGGTTCAGCAGGCAATTAAAGTGTCGGAGTCAACAATGTATCCGGTACTGCGACGGTTGAAGAAGAATGGTTGGCTCACGACGTATGACGAGCCGTATCAGGGACGTAACCGGCGTTATTACCAGATAACGGCGGATGGTAAATTGCATTTGGCAACAATTCGGGGCGACTGGACCGAGTTTAAAACTGGAATCGATTCAATGTTGGGGGATGAAAACAATCATGGATAAGTATATTGCGGAGTTTAAGAGTTATCTGAATCAGCTGAATGAGACGGAACTCGCAGAAGTTGTTGATTTTTACTCGGAGTACCTACAAGACGGCGACTTTGTTACCTATGAGGAAGCAGTCAAGGAATTAGGAACGCCGAGGCAGTTGGCACGTAAGGTGTTAGCCGACTATTCAATTCGGTTACTCAATGCACCGGGAAGCGGTAAGAAATCGATTCGGAGTCGGGTTCGGGAATCCCAATCTCAAGTTCGGACGATTTGGTTGATTGTGTTGGCCATCCTCTCAACCCCGTTGACGATTCCGATTGCCATCGCAGTATTAGCGGTCCTGTTTGCGGGGGTTGTTGCCGGTGGTGCGGTGATTTTTGCGATCATTGCGGCCTTAGTCGGCATTTTACTTGGTGGCGGGGCGGCCTTAGCTGTCGGCATTGGCATCTTAGGCACGGCATTTAACACCGGGTTACTTTACATCGGTGGCGGGATTGCCGTTATTGGGGCCTTTTTGATTGGTTTACCCATTATTAACTGGCTGATTCGGTGGATGATCCGTGTCACCTTAATGTTCAGTCGTTGGTTATACAGTAAATTAAGCCGGAAAAACCGGGCGGAACAAGCAGAAGAGAGGCGAGACAACCAATGAAAAAGACGTTTATTTTTGGAGTGATCCTGCTGGTCATCGGTGGGGTACTGTTTTCAATCGGACTTGGTAATGGGGGCTTGAAGTCGGTTTACTGGGATGACGGTTTTAAAGTCGATGCCCGGGTATCGAAGAGTGTGAACTATCAAGATGTTTCGGAGATTGACGTTAACGGTAATGGCATGGGACCCGTTGTGATTCAACAGGGTGATACGACTGAAACCAAGGTTCGCCTGCATGCTAGTAAGAGTAGTCACGTTAGCATGACGAACCACCAAGGTAAGTTGACGATAACCGGTAGCGGTAGCTCAGGCTTCATCTTCGGTTCTCAAGATTTTGATTCCAACCAACAACCAATCGTCGAAGTGACGGTTCCAGCAAAGACTAAGTTGAAGAGTATTACGCTGGGAAGCGATTCAAACACAACGGTTCAAAACGTATCAACTAAGGAACTGAACGTGAACACGAGTGAGGACCTGACGCTGTCACACGTGGGTGTTAGTGGCACGATTTACGTTAAAGACGGCGTGTATGGCTCAATCAACCTCAATGACGTGGGCGCTAAGAGTTTAGATATCGATTCTGGCGATAACAATATTTTGATTGAAAACAGCCGCTTCGATGCCCAAAACAGTCAATTGACTACCAGAGACGGTGATCTGACCTTACGTCAAAATACTTGGCGGAACTTAACTATTCAATCTAGCGATGCGAACGTGGACTTCGATCAACAAAACATTTTGAAGACCATGCAGGTTCGGGCAGAAGATGGTCACATCAACGGACAGATCGAGCCAAGTAAGCACGTGGCATTACGGCCAATGCTTCGGATGGTCATGTACCTTGTATGGTAAGGATACTGGTAACTACGGTAGTATGAACGCAGAGAAGACTTACCAGTTGAATGCTGATAATGGGAATATTGTGATTTCAAGATAGTGTGCGGAGCAAGACGGGTTGAGAGCGTAGTGTAAGTCAACTTCGGTGAAAGCGCCTGGGTCTGGCGGTTTTACCGAAGTTGACTTACGCATAGCTCTCAGTCTTGCGTAGCACCATTCGGCACAGTAGCCATAACCCGCCATACATCTTTAACGAACGAAACAACGACAAACAGCCAACGCTAAAAACAAGCGCCAACAACATAAGACACAATAAAAAACGCACCCGCCAAATTACGGCGAGTGCGTTTTCAATATCACTAAATTTATTGATCTCTCGGAATCAATTTCAAATCCGTATGGTCTTCCTTAACTACAGCATATAAAACTTCATTTTGATTTTCGTTAAGGTACCCCAGATTAACTGCTGGGTAACCATCAATTTGATCAATGCCTTGGAATCGGTCAACAATGGCATGCTTGATCACGTCAATGGCTTCTTTGCGCTGATCGGCCTTCTTAACGGCTGCAGCCAGTGTGAAGCCCTGTTCCATATTGTGTTTAATGACAAACACCTTAATGAGGGTCGCGTAATTATACTTCCGGTTTTGCCCGTTTTCCTTAACGCTTGTAATGTAACCCTTTTGTTCCCAGTACCGCAGTTGACTCTGTGAGACACCGGTTGCGGCGGCAACGTCACCGATGCCTAAATGCCATTCAACGTTGCGACTGATGAACGCTAATTCATCGTGAAATTCACTACTCAACTTAAATCCTCTTTTCTGAAAAGTTTTCTAAAAGTTCGTTCGAATTTTGAAAATTTTGTAATAGCTTTCATTCCCGGCGTTAACGGGTTCTTGATTATTAGGATTGTTCATAACAATGGTAGATTTAACAACAACTAGTATATATTATTAAATAATATTGTCAAGATTGTTGACAAATTCCTTAAAAGTTATTATTATAGTCAACAGTCGTTTAAAAGAACGAAAAACGAAATTTAAATAAAAGAAGGTTGACTTAAGTGAACAAAGCGGTTGATATGAATGGGAAACCGTACAACCGGATGATGATGATTGTCATCTTACTGGTGGGGACATTTTGTACGGTTTTGAATCAAACGATTTTATCTACGGCATTTCCAACCATTATGGACGCGTTCAACGTATCAACGGCGACCGTTCAATGGTTGACTACCGGATTTATGTTAGTTAACGGGATTATGATCCCAATTAGTGCGTGGTTAAGCACGCGGTTTAATACGAAGTGGCTGTACATTTCAGCCATGGTTATTTTCTTGGCAGGGACGATTGTTTCATTTACCGCTCCTAACTTCGGCCTCCTATTAACGGGTCGGTTGATCCAAGCCGTTGGTGTTGGGGTAACCATGCCACTGCTACAAACGATCATGCTATCGATTTTCCCACCAGAACGGCGTGGGACGGCCATGGGGCTTGCCGGGATCGTTATCGGGTTAGCACCAGCCATTGGCCCAACCTTGTCAGGGTGGGTTATTGATAACTTTAGTTGGCGTGACTTATTCGGAATGATTATTCCAATCGTGGCAGTTGTTGTTCTTGCCAGTCTTTGGTTCATGAAGCCCGTTTTACCGACTAAAAAAGAAGGTATCGACGTCTTATCCGTTATTTTGTCAACGGTTGGTTTCGGGAGCCTGCTTTACGGCTTCTCCACCGTTGGTGATGATGGCTGGGGCAGTGCCAAGGTTATCAGTTTCTTAATTGTTGGTGTGATCGTTGTTGGGTTATTCGTTTGGCGTCAACTCAAGATGGACGATCCATTCTTGGAACTTCGGGTTTACCGGTCAAAGCCATTCATGGTTTCAGCTATTTTGAGTTCAATCTCAATGATGGCCATGGTTGGGGTTGAAATGGTGATTCCATTGTACCTGCAAGTTGTTAAAGGCATGTCAGCCTTCCACTCTGGCTTAACGTTGTTAGCCGGCGCCTTGATGATGGGGGTTATGAGCCAATCACTGGCCGGGCTGTGGACCGTTTCGGTGCAAGCGCTTGGCGATTATGGGGATGTTATTACTGACCCTAGGTTCAATTCCATTTATCTTTATTACGAAGGACACGCCAACAGTTTACATCGTCATCTTGTACGCTGTTCGGATGTTTGGGATTTCGATGGCCATGATGCCAACGACTACTGTTGGGATGAATGCCTTACCAGTTAACCTGATTGGTCATGGGACGGCGGTTAACAACACTCAACGTCAAGTTGCCAGCTCCGTTGGGACGGCGGTATTGATCAGTATTTTGACCAACGTCACGACCAACAACATGCCAGCTAAGCACTTGTTGAAGACTGATCCATTGGCATACAAGGACGCTGCTATCAACGCAACGTTATCTGGTTACCATGCCGCCTTCATGATTGCCACGCTCTTCTGTGTACTGGCATTAATTACGGCCTTCTTCATGAAGAACCGTGGGAACGCAAGCGATTATCCAGTTGATGGGGGTGAAAGCAAATGATCTTAGTCGCAATTTCAGTATTTACCATCTTAGCCTTCGTTTGTTTCATCTACATTAACAACAAGGCAGCCAGCCTGATTTTGACCCTGATTTCCGTATTAGGTCTGATTATCTCAAGTTACTTCGGGGTGATTAACTGGAAGAATCATTATGGACTGGAAAAATACACGGAAGCCACCAGCAAACAGGTCTATTCCGTGAGTCCATCCAAGCAACTTCAAATGATTCTTTACCAACCAATTGGGACGAAGAACAACAAACAGGTTTACATCTATAAAGCTAGCGCAAATGCTAAGAAGACAAGCACGACGCAAGCAACGAGCACGACTACGAACAAGTTGAAATCCACGACTGGTAACACCCGTATCGTCACCAAGACGGTTCGCTGGCGTTACAAGAGTGGTGCCGCTAAGTTCTGGTTTGGCTTGACTGGTGAAAACCACAAGTTTGTGAAGCGGACGAACTACATCTACGTTAACAAAAACTGGGTCACGTTAACCGTTGCCCAATCAAAAGCGCTCTCCAAGCAAATGAAGAGCAAGACTTACCAAGCTAAGCTGAAGGCGGAAGCCAAGGCCTTCGTCACCAAGCAGGTCACTGCTGCCATGACGAAGAACCCAACCATGTCATCAGCTGAACAAGCTAAAGTCACTAAGCAAGCCACTGCGCAATTCCAAGCACAGGCTGTGCAGAAGCTGATTGCTTCACTTAAATAGTAATTTTG
>NZ_BBAD01000087.1 GCF_001311075.1 Secundilactobacillus similis DSM 23365 = JCM 2765 | reverse complement strand
TTTTTAGGCAGTTTCGCTTGAACTACCTTACACATAACCTTCTGCTTCTCCCAACGCGTTTCGGCGCGGTGTCCTAAAAACTGAAAAGTTTCCTCTTCCACAAGGATAACTAAAAAATTTCATGGTTTAATCCCCAAGCGCCGAAAACAACGTCGCCTCAATGAACGTCGCCACCATCACTTTCCAGCTCACTCCACTCACCAGTTATCAAACAAAAAAACAGCCTACAAATTCCTAAACCTCAGAAATTCGTAAAGCTGTTTTCTTATAACGTCTTTATAATATCAAATCAAACTCAATCAGCCGTCTGCCGCACCAACGCATCAAACGCCCCAAGCGCGGCCGTTGCGCCAGCACCCATCGCAATCACGATCTGCTTGTAAGCTGAATCCGTGCAGTCACCTGCCGCAAAAACGTTGGTGGCGTTAGTAGCCCCAGAACGGTCCACGATGATTTCACCGTGTTGGTTCCGAGCAACCGTATCACCTAACCAGTTCGTGTTGGGCGTCAACCCAATTTGGACAAAGACGCCGTCAACGTTGAGCTGCTGTGCGGTCTGGTCGGCTTGGTTCAAATACTGCAAGCCAGTCACCCGACCATCGCCGGTAATCGCCGTGGTTTTCGCACTCGTTGCAACGTCCACGTTCGCTAGCGTCTTCAACTTCTGCTGTAACACGGCATCAGCTGATAGCGTTGCGCCGAATTCCAGCACAGTAACGTGTTTGGCAATGCCTGCCAAATCAATCGCCGCTTCAACGCCAGAGTTACCACCGCCAATCACCGCAACGGCCTTATCCCGGTACAGGGGACCGTCACAGTGCGGGCAGTAGGCCACGCCACGATTTTGAAATTCCGTTTCACCTGGCACGCCAACCTGACGCCATTGCGCACCAGTTGCGATGATGACCGTTTTGGCGCGTAACTGATTGTCGCCAGTTAACATCACCGTCACCGGACTTCCTGGCTGCAGGGCCGTCACCGTTTGGCCGTCGATCAGCGTCACGTGGTATTTGGTCAACTGAGCTTGAATCTGTTGCATCAGTTGTTCGCCTTCCACGTAATCGGTGCCAATCAAGTTTTCGATGCCGACCGTTTCGAGAGGCTGACCGCCGAAGTGATCGGCGACAACTGCTGTCGCTAACCCCTTCCGCGCTGCATAGACGGCAGCGGCACCAGCAGCCGGACCACCACCAATAATCAAAACGTCGTAAAGTTGTTCTTGGGTCGCCGTTGAAACCGGTGCGACTGCGGGTTGACCAACGGCTAAGTTGACCAATTCCGCTAACGTTGCACGACCACTATGCCACTCCTGTCCGTTTAAGAACACCGTTGGCACGGCCATGATGTTGCGCGATTCTGCTTCGGCCTGATACATACCGCCTTCGATCATCGTGTGGGTGATCTTCGGGTTCAGCACACTCATCATGTTCAGCGCCTGCACAACGTCTGGGCAGTTGTGACAACTCAGACTCGCAAAGGTTTCAAAGTGTAACGGCTCATCGATGGCTTCGATGCGTTGCCGCAACTCAGCCGACATCTTTGGTGCATGTCCTGAAACTTGGAGCAGTGCGAGTACGAATGATTCAAACTCGTGTCCCAAAGGAATTCCAGCAAACGTGATACCGCTGGGTTCACCATCCGCCAAGTCAATGGTAAAACTTGGTTGCCGTTTCAAGTGACCGGTTTGTACCGTCAGCTTATCCGACAGCGCCGCCACTTCGGTTAAAAAAGCGTGCGTTTGTTCGCCATTTTGACCAGCGCCAGCATCCAACGTGAACACGACTGGCTTCACTAATAAGGTTAAATACTGCGATAATTGTTGTTTTAATATATCTGTTAACATGTTAAATCTTCCCCACAAGATCAAGTCCTGGGGTTAGGGTTGCGGTGCCTTCCTTCCACTTGGCAGGACAAACTTCGCCTGGGTGGGTTTCAACGTACTGACCCGCTTTGATTCGGTCGAGGTATTCACTCGCATTCCGGCCAATGCCATCAGCGTTGATTTCGAGTGATTGAATAACCCCTTCTTTGTCTAAAATAAAGGTCCCCCGTTGCGCTAATCCCTGTTCTTCATCGAAAACGTCAAACATCCGCGCTAATTGGTGTGATGGATCACCAATCATTGCATATTGTAACTTTCCAACTGCTTCGGACTCATCATGCCATGCCTTGTGCACAAAGTGGGTGTCTTCAGAAACTGAATAAACCTCGACCCCCATTTGTTGTAGCGTCGCATATTGATCTTGTAAGTCTTCCAACTCAGTTGGGCAAACGAACGAAAAATCTGCCGGGTAAAACATCACGACACTCCAATGCCCCATTAAATCTGCATCATTAACCTCAATGAACTCACCATTTTGGTACGCTTGTGCCTTGAATGCCTCGACTTTTTTTCCAACTAAACTCATAACTAATGCCCTCCTTTGTTTGATCGCCTTTAGTATACAATAGAATGATTCTAATTTAAAGGGTAAATTTGGCTTTCATAACAAATTTGTTTATTGTAATTAATTTATTTATTTTTCAAAATTCGATTCATGCTGGCCGTCACAGCGTTTGCAGCCAACCATGAACTAAGATGACGCACAAAAAATAACGCCACTAATTCCCAAATAGGAACTAGTGACGTTATTCGTCATCCTATAACTCACTTTCAGTTAAGTGCTGAAAATTGAATTATGTTTCAGTTTACTTTATTTGTAGTTAGGCGCTGCCTTAGTCAATTGCACATCGTGTGGGTGCGATTCAACTAAACCGGCGTTTGAGATGCGAACAAATTGGGCATTGTCGATCAAGTCTTGAACCGTCTTGGAACCGGTGTAACCCATGCCTGAACGAAGACCACCGACCATTTGGAAGATAATATCATCGATGCTACCCTTGTATTCAACTCGGGCTTCGATGCCTTCTGGCACTAACTTGTTGGCTTCGTTGACGCCACCTTGGAAGTAACGGTCAGCTGAACCGTGTGACATTGCGGCTAACGAACCCATGCCACGGTAAGTCTTGTACTTTTTGCCGTTATCTTCAAAGACTTCACCAGGGGCTTCATCCGTCCCGGATAACATTGACCCCAACATAACGGCGTTGCCACCGGCTGCCAAGGCTTTAACGATGTCACCAGAGTACTTGATCCCACCATCAGCGATGATTGGCTTGTTGAATTCTTGGGCCACTTCGGCTGCGTCGTAAATGGCAGTTAATTGAGGCACCCCAACACCGGCAACGACCCGAGTGGTACAGATTGAACCAGGGCCGATCCCAACTTTGACAACATCAACGCCGGCTTCAAATAATGCGCGGGTCCCAGAACCAGTGGCAACGTTCCCGGCAATCAAAGTAGCATCGGTGAACTTATCGCGAATTTGAGCGATTTTCCGAAGAACGCCAGCTGAGTGACCGTGAGCCGTATCAATGATAATGGCATCGGCACCGGCATTTAGTAATGCTTGGGCCCGGTCAAAGGTATCAGACGTTACCCCAACAGCAGCGGCCACTAATAACCGGCCTTGGTCATCAACTGCGGCGTGCTTGGTATCGATTTGGTCAGCAGCAACGGCCTTCACCTTAGCCACTTCACCGGCTTGAGCATCGATACTCATGTTCTTGTGCACAACGCCAAGGCCACCGTTTTGGGCCATGGCAATCGCCATCTTCGATTCAGTGACCGTATCCATGCTGGCACTGAGGAATGGCACTTTCAATTTCAAATTATCGGCTAATTGGACCTGCAAATCGACGTCATTAGGTAACACATGACTTTCCGCTGGTATGAGCAACACATCATCAAACGTAATTCCTTGTTTTGCAAACTTTGTATCCCAATTAGTAGTCATTTGAAATAAACGCTCCCTGTATTTAAATTTTTTTGGTATTGTTTGGTAATATACCAGCCGTTTTCACAAAAAGCAAGTATTCTCATCAAACTATTATTATTTTCGTTCGATTTTTCCATTAAATTCAAATCAAAATTCAGTAAAACGCTTTAAGTCGTGATGGAATGTGAACGTTATTAACAGTTAATTCAGTTAGTGTTCGGAATGCAAATGGTGATTAGGGGATTCTGAGTGGGATATTGGGGGTTGGGGACGGAAAATGCGGGATTGGGATGTTGAGCTTTGTTTTGGGTGGTCTGAATTTGCGTTTATAGATGTTGCTCGATAATTTTCGTTTCATTTCTGCTTTTTTCCTATTCCCAACTGAATTTTGGCGACGTGCTTTAATGCTACGTTTGTTTCGGCTCGGTTGAGGCGGCGCCTTCTTGGGGTTTTGGTTTTATTCTGGATTAGGTACCTTAAACCCGTTTTCGGCCACCACACCGAAACGTGCGAAGTGAAGCAGAGAGTTGCATACAAGGACGCTCAAGAGTACTGTTCCAAGGTCTGTCCATTCCTATTACCAACTGGATTTGGGCGACGTGCTTTAATGCTATGTTTGTTTCGGCTCGGTTGAGGAGGCATCTTCTTGGGGTTTGGGTTTTATTCTGGGTTAAGGACCCTAAACCCGTTTTTGGCCACCACGACCGAAACGTGCGAAGTGAAGCAGAGAGTTGCATACAAGGACGCCCCAGCAACACTACCCAAAGCCCATCCGCTCCTATTACCAACCGAATTTCGGCGACGTGCTTTGCCATTACGTTTGTTTCGGCTACGTTGAGGAGGCATCTTCTTGGGGTTTGGGTTTTATTCTGGGTTAAGGACCCTAAACCCGTTTTCGGCCACCACGCCGAAACGTGCGAAGTGAAGCAGAGAGTTATGTATAAGCAAAAGACGTGTAAAGTCCGAAACCCAGGACTTTACACGTCTTTTGCTTATACGCCACTCTCTAACCGCTTCACTTCGCACTCTAACTCACATCATACTGAGTCTCCCTAATCCCAGCATTCATCAAATCATAAGGATTATTCATCTCTTCCGGATCCCACGTTGCGATTCCGACCACCATCGAAATAGCTAGGCTGGATAACCTTGTTTCGCCCGCTAACGCCTTGGCGAAGCCCGCTCTGATTCGGTCGGCGGCGATGTTGGCGCCTTCCTCATCCGAGAATAGCAGAATGGCCCACGTTGGGTCTTCGTTATCCACCAAGTACGTAATGTCGTTATCCCGCGTAATATCCTTAATCGTTTCCGAAGCGAGTTGCAACAAGACATTTAGTTGGTTTTCACTCATCATCCGCTTCATATCATCGAAGTAGCGAATCTTAATGATTACCGTCGATACCGGCAACTTAAATCGTTCATTGGTTTCGATAAATACCGAAGCATCTTCCACGTACGCTACGGTTGTCCGCAGGTTCGTTTGCTGGTCAAAAGCGCCCCGTTCAACTAAAGCGGCTCGCAAATCACCATTGGCTTGTTGCAGTGCCACCTGCGTTTGGGTCATCGCGTACAACGACAACGACAGCAAAATTGGCATCACTAGCCAGAAAAGTAGCGACCACGTAATGACGCCGTGGTTATTGCCATACTGGTAAATCGTCCAAATCACCTGACCCGCAATGAATACCATATTGGCCAACAAGCTGGGAATTAAGCCCAAAAAGTAGGTCAAAATCAGGAGTACGACCGTACAAAACAGGCTCACCACGTTCACCAACGAATGGCCACTGATCGTCATCAGTACCGCAACGGCGCTAAATAGCAGCAAAAACACCAGCAAGGCCACATCCTGAAAAATCGAATCACGTTGGTCATTATTGATCATGCGTTGCCCCTATTCAGTAAACCCTGTTTCCGAACGATCAAGAAGCCACCGAGACTGATCAGTACGAGTACGACCACGATGATGCCCAGATACAACAATAGCTGCGAATGACTGCTGAGACTGCGTTTTCGGGCTAATGCATCATCGATGTTCTTGTCCTTCTTGAACCGGTAACTGTAGTGGGTGTTATTTTCATCCACCACAATGGCGTCACCCGAGTACTGCTCGATATTCTTCTGGAAGTTGATCTGCGTCGATGCCAGGTAACTGGCTTCCGGTGTTGCGCCGGTCACCACCAGCAGGCCGCGTTTTTGATTATACGGCGACCGCAGTAACTGTACCGTCCCAATCGTTTTGCCGTAGTCGCGCTCGATGCTTAACTTTTCGTTGGATTGGAACCCGTTGAAGTGTTTGTCGTATTTAAAATACAACTTGTTATTCAACGCCTTCACCATCGCGTTGGTCTTCGGCGAGCCCATCACGATCACGTTGTGGCTCGCCAACACGTGCTTGGATGGTTGTTTGGTGTAGAACTGGATCTGACCGGTGTTGCTCTTTGAAAAACTGCCAATCAGGTTAAAGATGTTGGTCAACGTTTTGAAGTCGGTGGCATCAAACTTCTTTGGCACCACGACTGCAATCTGGTTATACGTCTGGTTCTTAATAAACAGGGTTGGGTAGTTCGTCAACAGCAAGTCGTTACTCCGCTGAGACTTCACCAGCATCCGCGACTGCGGCTCAACTTCGGCCCATGGCGTGTCGCTGTTATCCGAGCTATCCTGATCCTTCATTTCAAGGTCAAAGGCCACCCGCACCGTAAAACTGGTGCCAAGCGGCGTTCCCTTCGGCACCTTCAGCGTCAACGTATCACCGTTAGCATGAGCTGCAGTCAGCTTCTTACTCCCTAACGTGGTGTCATTGACGTAAGCCGTGACCAACGCCCTGTTGAAGTTGAGGTTCTTGCTGTATCTAAAATGCAGCTGGATCTCTGACCCATCCGCGTTCGACCGGTCATTGGGCAGACTCACAAAGTAGCTCGTCTCCCGGTGACCGGCGCCCTTGATCTCATCCGTGCCCTGAGTCAGTTGATAGCGCCCCTCGTCTTGAAGCACTGAGGTATAGGTGGCGGTTGCCATCGTCACCGTTTCGGTCGACTTATTAGTCTCCTTCATCAGTTCCTCGTTGGCAACGAAGCGCGCGGCCTGCTTTAGTAATTTTCCGTTGGGGGCGGTGACAATCAGGTAGTATTTGCCACCCGTATAGTGGGTTTGGATCACCGCTTGATGTTTGACCTTTTTGGCGTCCACTGCCTTCTTCAGGTCGCTTGGCAGGTGGTCGTAGGTTGTCACCGCCATCACGTAGTCGTTCTTCTTTACATTGGCCTTCGACGCTGGCACCACTTGAATTTGGTCGTTATCGGTGTTGATCACCCGTGACTCACCGGCGAGGGCAGTCATGCTAGCCGTCAGCTCGTTGGCAGTTGGCTGATCCGGCGTCATGATCCGCGAGCGCTGGTTCGCAATCGTATCCTGCCCGGAAAAGTGAGCGTAAAACGACTGCAACGTGTTCTCGGCTTCCTTCAAGGTATACTCAAAGTTGACGTTCGAGCCGTCCTTGATGGTTAACCAATTAGCTGGTGTTTGGGCCAAATCGTAATTGTCCTTACCAGCCTTATTCAGCACCTGACCGTTGATCTGGAGTTCGTTTTCACCACTCAACAGGTCCAGTGGAATCTTGATTTTTTCAGTTTGAAAGCCCATCTTATCCTTTGGCCGAAACGAGTCAAACTTGACCCCGTTGATTGACACGGTAATGTCTGACGTTTGCCGCGACGCTAACTGTGAGATTTGATAGTTAAAGTTAAACGTCGCCTTCTTCACTTTCCAGTAGTCCATTTTGGTAAAATACATGTTGGTCTCAACCGACTTCCCGGACAGGGTCGCCGTTGTATTTTGAAACTGCTGCGTATAGGTTTGGTTGGCCGCTTGTGCAGTCAAGGCTTGCCCACCCCACATCAAAACACCAAACAGGACAGCAACAATTAGTCTACTGATAACGTTTGGTCTTATACCACTTTGCTTGTTGATGAAAGACTTGTTCACGAATATACCCCACCATTCCGTAAGCCGCGACGGCTAACCACATTTGACTATAAACTAAGTACATAAAGATGATCAGTAACAGATTACTCAACGTAAGCTCACCCTTTTCAGTGGTGATCGTCACGAAAGTGCTGACCACAAACATCAAAATTGCAAACAACCACAGCCCGTTGCTGAACCCCTGCAGGTCCGAATGGGCGATTCCCGCTACCGATAACACAAACACCGTATCGGACAGCAACAGTGACGACATCAGTAAAAAGTAAACCGTTAAGTAGTACAGCAGGTCAAACCGAATTGGGCGACCTTTCTTTTGAAACAGCTGCTTGCCGTTCTTCAAAATCACGTAGATGTTACCCTTGACCCACCGGGTTCGCTGATGGAACCACACATCTAAGGTCTGCGGTTCCTGTTCCCAGGTGACGGCACGCGGTTGAAACTTGATTCGGTACCCCATCTGGTAGACTCGAAAACTAATTTCGGTATCCTCGGCTAAGGCCTTCACATCCCAGCCACCGATTTTTTCCAGCACGTCACGGCGAATCACGTAGTTCGTTCCCGGAATCGTACACAGATGAAATAGGTGCTGCCGGCCCGCTTGCGCCATCCACTGAAACGACAACGTTTCAATGTTGATAAACCGGGTTAGGATCGTGGCGTTCTTATTTCGCGTCCGAAACTTGCCGATGACGGCCGCTAACCGATCGTCACCCAGTAGTTCCGCCACTAAGATTCGTAACGCTTCGTGCTCTGGCGTATTATCCGCATCGTAGATTGAGATCAGGCTGCCCTTAGCGGTTTTCAAGCCGATATTTAGCGCGTTGGATTTGCCCTTCCCGCCATTGGTCTTATCGGTGTTGATCACCTTTAGACGGGTATGGCCGTACTGGCGCTGTAAATTGGCAAGCAGTTCCGCTGAGTTATCGCTGGAATTATCGTTGATCACAATGATCTCATAACGGTCGTGCGGATAGTCAAAACTCAGCAACGCCAGCACGGTCTTCACGATCACGATACCCTCATTATGCGCCGGCACCATAATCGACACAAACGGTACCTCATCCGGTAACACCGGATCCGGTTGCCCCGCTTGTTTCAAATACCAAGTGTACCCGGCGATGGTTAAAATCAGATTGACAATCAAAATGCCCCAGATTGAAATAATCGCAATCAGGAGGAAAAAATCAAGCACTGACACAACAATGCCTCCTATCGTCTAAACATATTGCGGTAGATTCGGCGTCCCAAGTAGATAAAGATCAGCATCACGACCAAAACGATCGTAAAGAATCCCGCGATAAGCACCCCTTGCAGTTTAAAGAACCCTTTAAATAGCACCTGTTGGTTTGGCGTCCCGCTGTTACTGGTCGCCGTCGTCACGTGGTCAGCCGTCACCGTTTCACGCTGCCCATTTAACAGGTAATTACCGCGTTGATACTCAACATCGGTCGACCCCGATATGAATTCAGTTTGCCAATTAACCGCTGGATCTAACCATGAATAGTTCAGTTGCTGTAGTTGCCGTTCGGTGTTGTGCACTTGAGTTGCCGTGTCTGGCAACTTAACGGTTACGGCAGTTGGACTGTTAAACTTGACGGTGTTTTCAGTTTGCCGCACGTCGTTCAACGATGACGCCGAAACTGCCAGTAGACTCATTTTCGCCGTTTGCGCATTATCATCTTGTTTCAGATAGGTTTGGTCACTGGTGTTCGGTAACAGCAACCAGTGATCCGCCTTCTTCAAGCTATTCTGACGTAACACGCGGTCTTGGTTCCAATACCCCGGCGCACTGATCCCCACCGGATAAACTTGATACCGCGCTAAACTTACCAGATAACTGGTAAACATGTCGTTTAACTCTTGCGCGTTCGCCGCAGTGGCGCCACCGACGATTGGGGTTTGAATAAAGACGATGCCGCCGCGGTCTTCTACTCGTCGTAGGTAGGCGGCGAACACTTTGAAGGCGTGCAACTCGGTATTTTGACTCACCGATACCGTGCTAATGGCGAAGGGAATGCCCATCCGCTCACAATAACGGCTGAGCCGGTCGAGATTTTTCAGGTGCGAGTACGGTGTCACGTTGCTGATGGTCAACAACGGCTGGTAAGTCGCCGTTCGCCCGAAGAGTGCCGCCAACGTCTGGACCGCCGCCAATAAGCTCAGTCCCTTGGTACTAAAATACGGCAGGTACCCGGTTTTCCCCACGATTAGCCCGTAACTGGTCGTTTTTTGATTTGCCTGCTGGGTACTTAACTTGCCAATCGTTTTGGCTTTTTTTGGCAAGCGATCCACCACCGTCATCGTTTCGCTGAATGGCAGAAGTTGCGACGTCCCTTGATTCTTCAGGATCAATTGTTGTTGATAAATGCGGTGCTGTTTCACACCAAGTTCCGCCGCCTCCGCAGACGTCAGGTTATCGCCAATATGAAGCTTAATGCCCTTAAACTTTTGGCGGTCACGCACAAACTGGTGATTGGTCAGTTCCGCTTTCGGCCAGTTGATCATGGTGATCACCCCGTCATAGCCGGTAAGTTCACCACTTTGGTAGTCCGACTCTTTGATGGTTTTAACCCGCAGATTCAAACTGGTTAATGCGCGTTGGAGGGTAGCGATTTTTTGGTTGGCCTTTGCCGTGGTATTTTGTGAATCATATACCAGTAAGACCCGCTCGTTGGTAGCTGCGTGAACACTGGGGCTTCGGACCATTCCAAAACCAATTAAGAACGCAATCATGGCAACTAAGCTATAACGAAGTGCACGTTTACTCATCCGTCTCACCGCCTTCCTCAGTCAGCCAAAGTCGGTGATTCAGCATGTCCGATGCAAACAGAACGAGGACTAGGTCCAAGCTGACCGGTGCCATAAACATGTGCTTGGCCAAGTCAGCATCGCCGTCGCCAATAATCGCGATAAACGGGACGAAGACGAAAATCGTCATCAGCCGCAACCTGGCAGAAACGCAAAATGCCCATGGTTCGGCCCGCTTTAAAGTCCAGATAGGCACTCACCGCGTAAACCGCGCTGAATACCACCGCTAATAAGCAGATAAACGCAAACTTACCCGGGAAAAAGGCCCCCATGTAGGTACTATACAGCGTAAAGAACTTGGTCTGCTCACCGGCCCGATGCCCACTATTGGCGGGATAATCGCCCACCGCTTTGACTTGGGTGATCATCACATCTTTAGAGGCCAGATCCATGAGGTTGAGGAACTGGCGGTGATTCTTAGCGTAGTATTTTAACACCCAGCCCATACTGTAATGGTTCAGGAGGTGGTTCTCCACGAATTTGCCGGTTGGCTTGACCGGATCAAAGGTCTTTGCGTAGTAGTCCTGCGACCGCATCAGCGCAAACCGCTCACTCATCTGGCCATCCTTGGCAATCTTATGACTCGGATCACTGGTTTCCATCAGCACCCCGTGTGAAAACGACTGGTACAGATTATAGTTGTTAAAGTCGGTGTTGATCGACGCGTAAATAATGACCCCAGAAGCCGCCAACGTCCCCATTCCAAGCATGATTGCTAATTTACGAGCTTTAAAATGCGGTAAGAACAGCAACCCGGCCGCCACCACCATGTAACTCAACGCCAACGGCGCGTTCTGCTGCTTACTGGTGATCAGGAAAATCGTGCTGACGAAAAACAGCACGACTGACGGCCAGTTGCGTTGGTAACAGTGCCGAGCCAGCAACATCACCGCCGCAAACGAGTACAGCGCCGCAATAAACATTTCGGGTTCGCCAAAAAACGAGTTAAAGTACAGCGTAAACGACGAATCCGCAAACACAAACACCACGATCAATGCCACCGCGTAACTCCGCCCCTTACGAAACGGATAAACCAGTGACTTGGTCAGCAGGTAAATCGCGCCAAGGTAAAACGCCTCGTAAATCGCGCCTAAAAACCGAATATCAAAAACGGTATGGCTGTAAAACAGCTTATTGAGTAAAATCGCCGCCCGCACAAACAACGACTGCGATGTTAACACCACAGCCTTATTTTCGTTAAAGTACTGGTAAATCCCGAATTTCGGAATCACGTAATCCAGATACTGATTAACGTGCGATGGCAGTCGGTATAACCCATTACTCAACGTTGCCCGGTAAAAATCGCCGTTATCCGCCAGCCCGTTAATTGGCGGCACAAATAGCAAAACACAACTTAAAATGGCCGCTAAAATTACCGCCATTAACTCCGGTGAGATATAATGTTGTCCTTTTCTTAGTATCGTTTTCATTTAAAACCGTCCTAATACATCGTTGCAACTAACCCCACTAAGTTATTGTACGAGTAGGCATCAGTTGTTTTTACATCACCAAGACCACCGTAAATCGGTGAGGTTTTGTCGGTCACTTGCCCCTGCCAAACCACCGCCATCGCCCGTTGATAGGCTTGCCGATGCCCCGCATTCGCAAAAATCATTGCCGCCAACGCGTAATTAGCGGCCGACTGATCACGATCCGTCACCGTGCCTAATGTGGTGTACTCATTGTAAAGTTGCTTGCGAGTCACCTGTTGGTTTAACCAGGAAAGCGACTGTGACTTTAATTGCCCCACTTCAGATAAGTGCAACAGCGTTTCCAACATCTCGGAAGTATTAAGCGCCTTCGCACTATACTGATTCGTTTGCCAGTTATAGCTACTTGCGTATAACGGGAACCCATCACCTAAGTACCCCTTTTTAACAACGGCTAATTGCTTGCGATAAAGTTTTTGCTCTGCTGGTGACACCGATTCAAAGTACTTTAATGTCAAGAGATCATAGTAGCTCAGGGCACTATCGTTGCTGGTTTCCTTGCTCTTCACATTATAGAAATCGGCCACCTGACCTGAATCTTTAATCACCGTTTGCCGGAGTAACGCAAATCGTTTGGCTGCTTCATGGCGGTATTTTGAACTATGCGTCAACTGCGTGTAGGTTTGAAGCGCTCGAATGACCCGTAGATCATCTAGCGTCGCGTTAACGTCAGCCTTTTTCCCGGTTTCTTCAATTCGGTAGCTAAATTGGTTTCCTTGATCAAATTGATCCTTGGTTGCTTTGTAAAATTGACGAAACTGCCCGTATCGATGCTGATTAACCAAGGCCGTTAACCACAGCCCGGATGATTCTAACAGTAAATCATGGCCGGTTGCGACTTGCTTGGAATTTTTACGTACGCGATAGTTTGTATAGAGGCCTTTGGTCGTTAACAGTCGCTGTTCAACAAACTGATTGAGTAACTTGGCCTGTTGAGCCGACTGATTATCATGCGACTGAATCACAAATTGCGCCGCCGATGTTTTCGGCACCGTTACCTTAACCTGTTTATGACAAGCGGTCAACATCACCAACGCCAACACGCTGATAACGATGATTCGCCATTTTCGTCGATTCATGTCGGCCCTCCATTCCAACAATTAATTTCCTAACTCTGGTTAATCTGGGCAAACGGGCAAATTAACGCCATTTAAACCGCTTGCGTCAGCCTCTGCTAAAAGACCCGTCAACGGCAGACAGCGTCTCCGGTAACGGGTCGGCCTTTAGACTTATCGTTTAAAGGTGAGCAATAATTAACTTTGAATTAATTATAACATGGGTTGTCATTGGGTTGAAGAGCTATCTAGAGATTGCCAGTTTTATCGCAATGGTTAATCTATAGTTCAAAAACGTGTCCTTCAGGCGGCTTTGGCGAGCGAAGCAATGACAAACAGCCTACAGAACTACACTCATTAGTAATTTAGACATCAAAAAAGCCGTTGATCTTAATGATCAACGACTTAGTTT
>NZ_BBAD01000086.1 GCF_001311075.1 Secundilactobacillus similis DSM 23365 = JCM 2765 | reverse complement strand
TTCTGGTTCTGGTTCTGGTTCTGGTTCTGGTTCTGGTTCTGGTTCTGGTTTCCGGCTCAGCTTCCGATTCAGTTTCCGGCTCAGCTTCCGATTCAGTTTCCGGCTCAGCTTCCGATTCAGTTTCCGGCTCAGCTTCCGATTCAGTTTCCGGCTCAGCCGCCACCTTTGACGCTGAGTCTACTTCTGACGTGACATCTGCCTGATTAGCCACTTTCGGTTCAGGTGTCGGCTCTGGTGCTACTGGCGTTTCAACCTGTTCTTCAGCTGGTTTCGGGCTCGCTTTCTTATCTTCTTTCGAGCGTCGCTTAAAAAAATCAAATAATCCCATGAGCTTCACTTCCTGTTGTTATGATTAGTTTTGACTAACGGTTTGGTTCAAATCAACGGAAACCAGTTTCGATACACCGGATTCCTGCATTGTGATCCCATACAAGCGATCCGTTTGGACCATCGTTTCTTTTCGGTGGGTGATGACAATAAACTGAGTATCATCTTCGAACTGGCTTAAATAACTGGCAAACCGGGCCGTGTTGGCTGGATCTAAGGCCGCTTCGGCTTCATCCAGTACACAGAATGGAGCCGGTTGAACCTGTAACACCGCGAATAACAACGTAATCGCCGTTAATGCGCGTTCACCACCAGATAACAGTCGCATACTTTGGAGTCGTTTGCCAGGTGGCTCGGCCATAATTTCAATCCCAGTCGTCAATAATTGATCTGGCGTCGTTAAAACGAGTTGCGCCTTCCCACCACCAAACATCCGCTTGAAGGTCGTTTGGAACTGTTCATTTAGTTCATCAAAGGTCACCTTAAAGCGTTCACTGACCTGTTGATCCATCTCATTCATGGTCGTTAACAGGTTTTCCTTTGACGCACTCAAGTCGGCCTGTTGCTGACTCAAGAAATCGTAGCGTTCCTTGACGCGATCATACTCCTCAATCGAAGCAACGTTTACCGTTCCAATATCGGCTAACCCCCGCTTGACCAATTTCAACTTTTGCTGAATCGTTTCAAGTGGTAGCGCCAGAATTTGCCGTTTAGCGATCGCGACACTAACATGATATTCCTCAGTCAAGGTTGATTGCAGGTCGTCTAATTGACGGGATAACTCCGAACAGTTGAAGGTTAACTGTTGCACGTTGCGTTCTTCGCTAGCAAGGGTTTGCCGCGCGGCTTGATTGGTTCGTTCAAGCTCTGCTTGCTTATCCTGTGCTGCGGTCAAAGTAGTGTCGTTAGTTGCTAACTGGCTTTCGAGTTGCTTTTGCTGCTTCGTCAATTCTGCCAACGTCGCCTGATGGGTGCTAGCTTCTTGACCAACATCCGTCTGGCGTTGCGTCAACGCAACCACTTTATCATCAAATGCCGCTAACTGAGCCGTTAACGTTGCGATGGTTTCCTTGGTTGCTTGTTGATCCTTGCGCGACTGCTTGACTTCCACGGAATGGCGCTCAATGATCGCGCGTTGATCTTGATACTGGTCACTCACAGCTTGCGTTGTCTGAGACTGATTTTGCTGTTGATCCTTGGCCGCCGCCATCTGGGTTTCGAGAGTGGTGATCTTTTGGTTGGTCAGTGTGGTTTGTTGCTCGTTTTGACGTAACGCCGTTTCAAAATCATCAACATCGTCGTCTTGCAGCCCCCATTGTGCTTGTTGCACTTGGATTTGTTCATTGACCGTTGCAACCCGCTCCTGCAGTAATTTGACCTGACCTGCTGCTCGTTGTTGCACGGTTAACGCTTGTTGGCGAGCAGATTGATGCGCTTGCTCATCAGCTTGCGCATCCGTTTGCGCCTGCTTCAACTGTTGTAAGGCCGTTTGTTTTTCCGCCAACTGTGCCGTCATTTGCTGAACGGTAGCTGCCAGCCGTTTCAAGTCTTGTTGTTGGCTCAAAACACCGGCTCGGTCACGTTTATCGCGACCACCAGTCATGGTCCCACTCGTCGATACCACTTCACCCGCAAGTGTAATGATCCGATAACGGTGGTGAATCAATTGGGCCAACTGAGTGGCGTGCGTTAAGTCATCAACAATTAACACGTTACCCAGTAAATGTGCCTTAACTACATTGAATTTAGGTTCAGCAACCGTTACGAGGTCAGCTCCAACACCTAAAAATCCAGGTGCTTGCTGACAAGTAGCTAAAATACTCGAGGTCACCTGTGACGTCCGAATCGTCGTCAGCGGTAAGAAGGTGCTTCGCCCTAAGCGCTGGCTGGTCAAATACTTGATGGCCGTTTTACCGGCCGCTTCATCAGCTACCACCACGTGCTGTTGTTGTGCACCAATGGCGACTTCAATGGCCTTGGTATAATCGGCGGGCACCTGTAACAACGTTGCCACCGGGCCAATAATACCGGGTAACTTCGCTTTGGCCTGCATAACCGCCTTGGTGCCTTGATAAAAGCCACCGTAGTTGTTTGCAAATTCCTGCATGCTCTTTAGCCGAGCTTTTGCGGATTCACTCACTTCCAAAGCAGCTAACCACTGCTGATTTTGTTGATCTAACTGCGTGGCTCGCTTTTGGCGAATCGCGTTATCTTCATCACAGACTGCTTGTTTGGCAGTGAGTTCCGTCTCCGCTCGTTGAAGTGCTTGCTGTGCATCCGTTAGTTGCTTTTGCTGATCAGCCAACTGCGTTTTAAGCGCGGTTAACCTCTCGCGGGCTTGATGATTCTCAGAGTTAGCCCGCTGTTGATTTTTTTCCAAATACTGTCGTTGATTATGCAATGTTGTGCGCGCCTGCAGTTGTTCGATATACTCGGCCTGTAACTGCTCTTGTTTGGCGGCTAATCGATCGGCATCCAACGCATCTAATTGCGTTTTCAACTTAGCAGCCGCCTCACGAGCCGTTTTTAAAGCGGCTTGTTGCGTTGTGAGCTGTTCAGTCAGCGTTGCTAACTTGGCTTGTGCCGTTTTGAGAGCCGTCGACGTTTCCTTGATGCGCGTTTTGAGTTCCGTCAACGATTGCGTGTGACTCCGTTGCCGTTCACTACTTAACGCCCGTTCGCCGGCAGTTCGCTCCCGTTTTTCATTCACCGTCATCAACTGTTGCGTCAACGTATCCTTCGTTTTTTGAAGTTGCGCGACCGCTTTTTTAGCTGCAGTTAACGCGGTTGTCGTTTGATCAACGTGTTCGGTCGTTGCTTTGACCCGCGCCTCTTGTTCAGTCTGTTGCGCCTGTTCGGCTCGCAACTTCGTCTGAGTCGCTTCGATTGTGAGCACTAACCGGGACTGTTCTAACTGGTCATAGGTTTTCTTTTGTTCCAGATATTCCTTTGCCAAACTACTTTGCTGCGCAAGTGGCTCGATTTGGCCCCCAAGTTCGGTCATTAAGTCGTTGACCCGGTCAAGGTAGCCCGCCGTTTGTTCAAGTTCTCGTTGGGCTTTTTCCTTGCCCTGGCGGTATTTTGAAACCCCAATCAGCTCTTCCACGATGAACCGGCGATCTTCCGGCTTACTATTGAAGATGGCTTCGACCCGGCCCTGTGAAATCATCGAAAACGAACCGTCACCAATGCCCGAATCCATAAACAGGGCCAAAATATCCTTTAATCGGCAATCCTGACCGTTTAACTGATAGACACTATCGCCATTCCGAAACAGTTTTCGCGTGACACTCAGCTCCGTGTACGTTGACTTCAGATAGTGATCCGAATTATCAAGCACCATCGTGACCATTGCGCGATTCAGGGGTTTACGGTCAGCAGAGCCCGCAAAGATGACGTCAGGCATTCGTTGTCCACGCAAATTTTTCGCCGACTGTTCGCCTAACACCCAGCGAATCGCTTCGCTCACGTTACTTTTACCGCTCCCATTGGGGCCAACGATACCGGTCACGCCGTCTTCAAATTCAATTTTAGTATCGTCCGCAAAGGATTTGAAACCACTAATTTCTAGCGATTTTAACTTCATCGCTCAATTCCCCAATCATTATAAATTAACGCGCTTGCTGTTGCAGCTTGTTGAGTGCTTGCTTAGCTGCGACCTGCTCCGCATGTTTCTTTGAGTGTCCTTCACCGACACCTAGCGTTTTACCGTCAATCTTAACGGCAACCTTAAATGCCCGGTCGTTATCTGGACCGTTTTCAGACAACAGCTCGTACGCAATCGTCACTGGCCCATTTTGTTGTGCCAATTCTTGCAATTCCGTTTTGTGATCGAAAAACTCATCAAACCGACCCTCATCAAGTTTTGGAAAAATCACCTGGTTGGCAAATGCCACAACCGGTTCCACCCCTTGATCAAGGTATAAAGCCCCAATGAATGACTCAAAAATATCACAGAGTAGTGAATCTCGTTCACGGGCGTGGGCCTTCTCTTCACCCTTTCCTAACCGAATGTACTGGTCAAAGTGACATTCTCGGGCAAAACTAGCGAAACTATCTTCGTTCACCATGGCTGCCCGTAACCGAGTCAACCGGCCCTGAGGCAGTTTCGGATAACGCCGGTAAATATACTCAGACACAACTAATTGCATCACGGCATCGCCTAAAAATTCGATCCGTTCGTAAAACTTCAAGCCTTCATTTGGATGTTCGTTAACGTACGACGCCTGCGTAAACGCCTCATCCAATAAACTTTTATCATGAATCGTAATATTAAAATTATCTTTTAATAATTGGTCTAATCCCTTAATCAAACCGATACACTCCTTTAATGATGTTTATGATTGACGTACAAAAGGGTTGTGACAAAACAAACCGTTTTACCGCAACCCCACTTGTCTAACTGCCAGAACAATGCCGCCAAGGCGCACACCGTTCCTTGTTTTACCATCCTAGTGAATCCTAGTTTAGTTATTATGAGCCACGATGTAGTCCACCGCTTCGCCCACCGTATTTAGATTTTCAGCCGCTTCATCAGAAATCTCGGCACCAAACGTGTCTTCAAGTTCCAAGATGAATTCAACGAAATCAATTGAATCGGCATCTAGATCCGTTTTAAAGTTTAACTGTAACGTGATCGTTTCCCGATCAACTTGGAACCGGTCCGCAATAATATCTGCAATTTGGTTAAAGACTTCTTCTTTTGACTGTGCCATTATTATCCCTCACTCATTCTTGACGTTGTTAATCGTTAGTTAGTTTATCACAAAAACCGCCGTCCGCAAACCATTGCTGGTACGGACACGTGATTACTTCAGTGCTTCCTTAGCAGCAATCATCTCATCACTGTGCTCGCCAAAGTAGGTGACCACGTCATCGACAATGTGATTTTCAAGCATTGACTTGATTTGGCCGATCGTGTTGGCAACCGTTTCGGCCTTCGTTGAGCCGTGAGTCTTGATCACTGGCGCCTTAACACCGAGTAAAACGGCGCCACCGTACTGCGAATAATCCATCTTTGCTTGAATGGCCTTAAAGGTTGGCTTCAACAACGCAGCACCCAGTTTGCCACCAAGTCCACCATCCATGATCGATTGCTTGATCAGCTTCAACATGGATAACGCGGTGCCTTCCGTGTTTTTCAAAACGGCATTACCAGAGAAACCATCGCTGACAACGACATCAGCGGCACCGTTTAACAGTTCACGTGATTCAACGTTGCCGATGAAGTTAAGGTCTTTGGCATTGGCTAAAGCTTCATGAGTGGCCTTGTGAACTAAGTCGCCCTTATCCGCTTCGGTCCCGTTATTCAGTAATCCAATGCGGGGATTCTCAACGCCCATCACCGTTTGCGCGTAGTATTTGCCTAAAATGGCGTATTGATACAAGTTAAATGGTTTTGTATCAGCGTTAGCACCCACGTCTAACATCAAGAACTGGTCTTGATCAGGGTTGTTCAACACTGGCAACGTGGTCGTTAAGCCGGGCCGGTCAATGCCCTTGATCCGGCCAATGATCAATAACCCGGCGGCAAGGATTGCGCCAGTGTTCCCAGCAGAGAAGAAGGCATCCGCTTCGCCGTCCCGAACCGCTTGGGCAGCTAACACAATGCTAGACTGCTTTTTACGGCGAATCGCTTTAACGGGTTCGTCTTCCATCGCAATCACTTCATCCGCTTGGACGAGGTTGATTCGATCTGACGTTGTTAAGAATGGTTTGACCTTATCAATTTGGCCGTAAAGGTCAAACTCAATTTCTGGGTACCGGTCGCGAGCCTCTTCAACTCCGGCAACAATTTCCTTTGGGGCGTAATCGCCGCCCATTGCGTCAACTGCAATTTTCAATATGTTCATCCCTTCTGAGGTGCTACATTTCAATTAATCATACATATACGTGCTTGCTTCTTGGTGTTCCATATAATTGGCTAACCCTAAGTTTTCTGGTTGAATCGACCAGTCAGCGGCATCCGTGATGCGCTTGGCTTCTTGTTGCGCCACGCTCAGCATGGTGATATCCGCCACCGGATCGCCCACTTTAAAATCAGGCATGCCGGATTGCTTCTTACCTAACACGTCACCAGACCCCCGTAACTCAAGGTCCTTTTGCGAAATCACGAAGCCATCGTTGGTTTCGGTCATGACTTTCATCCGCGCGACACCGGTTTTGTTTTTCGGATCCGCAACCAAGATACAGTAGGACTGCTGATCTGAACGGCCAACCCGACCACGTAACTGGTGCAACTGCGCCAACCCAAAGTGATCAGCGTCATAAATCAGCATCACCGTGGCATCCTTAACGTCCACCCCGACTTCGATCACCGTGGTTGCCACCATAACCTGAAACTTTTTAGCTTTAAAGTCACTCATAATGGCGTCTTTTTCGTCATTCTTCATCCGGCCATGGAGTAACCCAACTTGGTACTGCGGGGCAAAATACTGCGAGAAGCGCTCATAAATGGCCTGCGCATTTTTCATATCCACCGCTTCAGACTCTTCAATCAGCGGCGTCACTACGTAGGCTTGATGCCCGGCAGCTAATTCCCGCATCACAAATTGAATTGCGGCATCGATCTGCGCATTTTTGATCCACCGAGTCGTAATCGGTTTTCGTCCAGCTGGCAGTTCATCAATGATCGAAATGTCCATCTCACCATAACTAGTGATTGCCAAAGTTCTAGGAATTGGCGTTGCGGTCATCGCCAGTACATCGGGATTAGCGCCCTTTTGACGTAACGCCTGTCGTTGTGCGACCCCAAAGCGGTGTTGCTCATCGACCACGACTAACCCTAACCGGTGATAGTCAACGCCTTCTTGAAACAGCGCGTGCGTCCCAACGATCAGGTTCACTTCACCCGAAGCCAGCCGCGGTAAAATCTCTTTACGGGCGGCCGGCTTCGTTGACCCAGTCAATAACACAATGTTGACCGGCAGATCTGCGAACAACTGTTGGAGGTTATTGGCGTGCTGTTCAGCTAAAATTTCAGTTGGTGCCATCAAGGCTGCCTGATAGCCAGCAGTGATCGCGGCGTACATCACAATAGCTGACACAACCGTTTTCCCACTCCCAACGTCTCCTTGAAGGAGGCGGTTCATGTGGATTGGTCGCTTTAAATCCGCACAGATTTCATTAACGACCCGTTTTTGAGCGTTCGTTAACTCGTAGGGTAAACTGGCAATCAGTGCTTGCAACGCCGCATTGTCGTACGGCAACGCTTGCCCAACCTGAGTTTGGTCATGTCGTTTCAGTAACTGCAGTTGCATTTGGAACAAGAAGAACTCTTCGAACTTCGCGCTACGACGAGCCGCCTGTGCATCCGGTGTTGTTTTAGGAAAATGCATGTCATGAACCATTTTTGCGCGGTCTAACAGTCGATAATGTTGCTGAATCGATGCTGGTACAACGTTCACAATGTCGTCATGGTACTGTTCCCAAGCAGCAACCACCAACTGTTGAATCGTCTTTTGACGAATACCAGCGTTGGCCGGATAAACCGAAGCCATTGGGTCATCACGACCGCTCGATAAAATTTTCATCCCATTCAACTGTTTCTTAGCCGCATCGAAGCGACCGTACACCATGATGGGCGCTTCAACCTCAATTTGATTTTTCAACCAAGGTTGATTAAAGAAGGTCACGGGGACCACATCTTGATCGATCAGTAATCGAAAGTTTAACCTGCTCTTCTTGCGACCAAATCGGCTAAGTGTTGGCGGTGCCGCCACGATTCCCTTCAGGGTGACTTGTTCTTGATCTGCAATCTCAGTCAACGCCTTGGCCCGCAGATCTTCGTAGCGAAACGGGAAGTAGGTTAACAGGGACTCAATGTCCGTAATGCCAAGTGACGCCAGTGCTTCAACTCGTTTCGGGCCAACGCCCGGTAACGTACTCACTGAATCTGTTAACGGCATCACAACGCACCTCCTCACATCTTTACCGTTTAAATTAATCCGGTGTAGCCACATAAGTGGAAAATCCGGATGAGTCGATCAACGTCATCCGGACTTTCCACTTATGCGCTAGATACCATTACTGGTAATCCGGGCGTTTATTTCAGGGTTTAATTTATTCCACAGACACGATAAATGGATAAACTGGTTGGTCGCCTTCATGAACTTCAATTTCAAGTTCATCGTCCAGCTCACCAATGGCAGCCTGCACTTTATCGGCAACCGCCGCAGTTGTATCACTGCCATAGATCACAGTCACAATTTCACTGTCATCATCCAGCATCTTGTTCACCATTTGAACGGTGGTTTCTTCAAGGTTCTCCGTAACCACTTGAATCTTACCCTCAATGATGCCCATGTAGTTGCCTTCTTTGATTTCAAAACCATCCACGTGAGTGTCACGAACCGCGTGAGTCACTTCACCACTCTTAACCGTTGATAAGTTGGCTTCCATGTCCGCTTGATTATCCGTTAAACTGTGATCTGGTTCATAACCCAGCATCGCGGTCATTCCTTGCGAGATCGAGCGACTATGCACAATCACCGTTGGAATATCGACCACGTCAACGGCTTGTTCTGCCGCTAAGAAGATGTTGCTGTTGTTTGGGATCACAATTGCTTGTTTGGCGTGACTGGCCTGAATGGCATCCACGATATCTTGGGTACTTGGGTTCATAGTTTGACCACCACTAATAACCGTCGTTGCGCCAAGGCTTTCAAATAAGGACTTAATCCCATCACCAGCAGCAATCGTAATGATTGCGGTCTCAGGGGCTTCAGCTGGAGCGGCTGGTTCGGCAGCCTGTTCGTTGGCTTCATCTTGTTCGATAATGGTTTCTTGTTGAAGGCGCATGTTATCGACCTTCACCTTCGCAAGGTCCCCAAATGATTGGCCCCAAGCGATAACCGTTCCGGGATGTTCCGTATGCACGTGAACCTTCACGATTTCGTCATCATTAACAACGAGTAGTGAATCCCCAAGTTCGGCCAAGCGTTGGTAGAAGGTATCGTAGTCAAACTCATGTTCAACTTGCTTACCCTTACCCAGACGAACCATAATTTCGGTACAGTAACCGTACACGATTGAATCTGGATCAAGCTTACCTTGTACGCTCCGGTGATGTTCAGCGTCGATCATTTCATCCATTTCAGATGAGTTTGGTTGGTGTGTTGCCGAAACCGTAATCTCGCGACCGTTTAAGACATCGTCAAATGCCTGAAGCACAAACGTCAGCCCTTGGCCACCGGAGTCAACAACCCCAACCTGCTTCAAAACTGGTAGTAAATCTGGCGTCGTCTTCAAAGCAGCTTCAGCGGCCTCGTAAGTTGCATCCATTACTGCCACAATATCATCACTGCGAGCAGCGGTTTTCCGGGCGGCTTTTGCGGCTTCTCGAACCACCGTCAACACCGTACCTTCAGTTGGCTTCATCACTGCTTTGTAGGCCGTTTGCGCCCCTGCGGCAAATGCGTCGGCCAGATCAACGGCACTTAGTTCGGTCTTATCCGCAACGTCCTTAGAAAAACCACGGAAGATTTGAGACAGGATAACGCCAGAGTTACCCCGGGCCCCCATTAGTAATCCTTTAGCTAACGCTTGCGAAATGTCACCAACTGAAGTTGATGCCGTTTCATTCACGTACTTTAACCCGCTATCCAGAGATAGACTCATGTTTGTCCCAGTATCGCCATCCGGCACGGGGAACACATTCAGTGAATTGATAAATTCAGCGTTTTGATCCAAAAAGGCCGAAGCCGCTTCAATCATCTTTCTGAATTCACGATCCGTAACTTTCTTAGTTTGCAACAACTTATTCCTCCGATTCTTACTCGCTGAGCACTTGTACGCCCTGTACCGTCACGTTCACAGCGTTAGCGGTAATGCCGAGCATTGTTTCTAGATTATACTTTACTTTTGATTGGACTGTTCGTGAAACTTCAGAAATCTTGGTCCCATAGCTGACGATGATGTTCACGTCAACGGCGACTCCGTTATCTTCTTGGCGCACGACAACACCCTTTGCGTAGTTTTCGCGCTTCAAAATATCGTTCACATTATCGCGAATCTGATTTTTGCTTGCCATACCCACAACACCATAACTGTCGGTAGCAGCCCCACCAACAACCGTTGCGATGACATCATTATCAATATCAATCAAGCCATGTTGCGTTTTAATTTTTACGGCCATCAAGAACAGCCTCCTTGCATCCTAGTCTTAACGATAATTTATATTAACACAAGCCTGCTAAAAAACAAATTTTCCGATTAACTGACAGCTATCAGCAACAGACTCGCTATCGTCACATAGTTTTATTATACACTGCCTGAACGCCGGTGAAAAGCCAAGCGTTCGCTTTAATTCACGTCGTTTTTTTAGGCATCACTTCGCTTCATTGAAGCTTAATTTAACTTTCATCCAATCGACCAATTATTTTTATACAAAATCATATATTTGACACTTTTTCGAAAAACGGCAAATTTTACTGTAAAGTAATTTTACTTGCCAGAAAACTATTGCAATCCGAATTTGTCTATGATAAATTGTTTTAGTGAGCTAAAAACAACGTTTTATAGATAAGTCTTAAAGGAGGTAGTTACCATGGCAAAAGATTTCATTAACGGCAAGCGTACTCGTTTCGGTAACAAGCGCTCCCACGCCTTGAACTCATCACGGCGTTCATGGAAGCCAAACTTGCAAAAAGTTACGATCTTAGTGAATGGCAAGCCTAAGAAGGTTTGGCTTTCTGCTCGGACTTTAAAGTCAGGTAAAGTAACCCGCGTTTAATTAAAAAAGTTTGGCGCTGCGCCAAGCTTTTTTTGTTTCAACGACGTGGTCACGGTCGTGAGGTCACTCACCCTCTCAGACGTGATGCGTCAAACAATTCAGTTCTTTCAACCAAAAATGGCAACCAACGCACTTGCGCTGGTTGCATTTTTGTTGCATTCAAGTTAGTGGGTATCTCGGCTTTGGATCACCGCCAACAGCCCTGACGTAAATGAGAAGTGCCCCGTTTCGCCAACAAATTCATTACTAGCATACGAAATCGGATACGGCACGTTTTCGTCTGCTAACCGGTATTTTTCATCCAGTAGTTTCAAATGATCGACCTTTTCCAAGGGAACGAAAGCCAGATACTTTTTATCGGCTTCTTTTTGGAGCTCATATTCACCAGGGAGGTAAAAGGTGATCGTGTTGCCGCGATCGATGAAGCGAATCTTGGGCGCAAACTCACGATAGCGTGGTTTTAGCACTAACCATAAATTCGCTAAAAAGTGATCAAGCCGGCCACCAGTCGCACCATAGATATCTAATCGATCAGACTGATACTCCTTGAGCGCCACCGTAATAGCTAACTCGGTATCCGTCTCATCTTTTTCGGGAATCGCCTGACGAATATCCGTTACGGATCGCTTCACTAACGAGAGCTCGTCAGCTGATAATGAATCAAAATCACCGATGGCAACCAACGGCGTAATCCCCATTTTGAGCAATCGTAACGTGCCGCGATCCACACCGATCCAATCGCCACTTACCTTGCCAGCGGCTAATTGATCTGGCCATTCGCTGGTTGGACCACCGACCAGCAAGTTTAAGTGTGTCATGTTACTTCGTCGCTTCCTTCAAAGTGGCTACTTGACCAGCAGGATCAGCAGCATCAAAAATGTATGAGCCGGCAACAGCAACGGTTGCCCCAGCATCCTTGCAAGCCTTGATAGTGTTATCCTTAACGCCACCATCAACTTCGATATCAAAGTCGTAGCCTTCAGTTTGCTTTAATTGATCTAATTGTTGAATCTTCTTCAACGTTTCTGGCAAGAACTTTTGGCCACCAAAGCCTGGGTTAACGGTCATCACAAGGACTTGGTCAACCATGTAAAGAACTGGCTTGATCATTTCAACCGGGGTCCCAGGGTTGATAACCACTTCAGCCTTGGCACCGGCGTTCTTGATTTGTTGTAAGGCCCGGTGAATATGTGGCGTTGCTTCAACGTGCACCCCGATAATATCAGCGCCACTTTCAGCAAACAATTCAACGTACCGTTCGGGATTTTGCACCATTAAGTGAACATCTAACACCATGTTGGTAATTGGGCGAATTGCTTTGACCCAACCAGGACCGTATGACAGTGCGGGTACAAATGATCCGTCCATCACATCAATATGCAGGTATTCGGCCCCAGCCTTATCAACTACTTCGATATCCTTTTGAAGATTAACGTAATCAGCACTCAAAATCGATGGTGCAATTTTCATGAAAAAGTCCCTCATTTCTTATAGTTTGGTTTTTGATTCTTTAACGCTTGGTATAACAACAAATAGTTATCATACCGACTCTGAAGAATAGTGCCGTCCTCGACCTGTGCTTTAACGGCACAGCCGGGTTCATTCACGTGAACGCAACCCCGAAAACGACAATCAACGGCAGCCCGCCGAAACTCTCGGAAATACTGGCCGAGTTCCTTTTCGGTCAAGTCAAATGCATCATACGATGAAAAACCAGGGGTGTCAGCAATCAAGCCATCGGCAACGGATAACAACTGTACCCGCCGAGTCGTATGCTTCCCACGATTCAGCGCCTGTGAGATCTCACCCGTCGCAAGTTCAAGGTCGGGTGCAACGTGGTTCAGCAGGGTCGATTTGCCCGCCCCAGTTTGCCCCATAATGACGCTCACCTTATTAGCCAACAATTGCTTGACCGTCGCAATCGCCTCATCTGAAAACGGCACTGGCGTATACACGACCTCATACCCAATTTTGCGGTAATCCGCCGCCAACTGATCAAACTCAGTTTGTTCAGCCGCCGTCAACAAGTCCGTTTTGGTGAGGTAGATCACCGGTTCAATGTCGGCAATTTCAAGTGCCAATAACTGACGATCCAATAAATTGGTCGAAAAAACCGGTTCCCGAACCGCAGTAGCAACAATCGCCTGATCAACGTTAGCAACCGGTGGTCGAACCAGGCTATTGTGCCGAGGCTTGACTTCCAAAATATACCCTTCGTGATCATTGGGGGCATCGATAACCACCCGATCCCCCACTAATGGGGTGATCTTTCGGCTCCGAAAATTGCCTCGTGCCCGGGTTCGAACTAACTGCCCCTTATCTGTCATTACGTCGTAAAATCCGCTTAATGATTGTCGAATTTGGCCTTCCGCCACATCAACGCCACCTTTCAAAGTTGTTTAAAGTATCAAAACCAATTCTTTTTCATTATAAAAGATGTCTAGACAAAAAACAATTAAGAAACAGTGTGCGGAGCGAGACGGTTAGAAGGTGGTGTGTAAGTTAGGCCCAGCGAAGCTACCGGTTTTT
>NZ_BBAD01000085.1 GCF_001311075.1 Secundilactobacillus similis DSM 23365 = JCM 2765 | reverse complement strand
GGCCGAATTCTGAGACGTGTTTTTCCGGCTCAGAATCGTGCCCACGGTGTTCCAGCCCAAATTTTCTGACCGACCGGTTGTGCCCACAATATCACCCATGATTAACGCGCCAACGAAACCAAATTTCACAAACCTCGCACACTATCGCTGGACACAAGCAACAACAAAAAAGTTGAGCTAACAACGTCAGCTCAACTCCAATAATCTAGTTATTCATCATCATGATGCTCTGTATCAGAGGCCCGGTAAACACCAGGAATATCGGTTGATTCAGAAGATTCAGTCGACGCAGTTGGATTCGCACCTAAGTTGGTAACTGGTGCTTCAGCAACGCTTCGTTCTTCTTCGTCCTCTTCTTTAGCGTGATCCAGTTGGATCTTTTCGGTTTCAGAAATCAGTGGCAGTTCAATTTGGAAAATCGAACCTGCTCCGACGGCACTTTCAATGCCAATCGTGCCCTTGTAGGCTTCAATCAACCGCTTCGCAATCGATAAGCCTAAACCGTTACCGCCCTTATTCCGACTCCGCGCTTTATCGACCCGGTAGAATCGATTGAAGACCCGGTCCATATTTTCTTGAGAAATCCCTTCACCGAAATCTTGAACAGCAACCTGCACTGCTCGGCCACTTTCAGAAAGTGAGACGTGAATTTCGTGTCGGTTCACCGAGTATTTAACGGCGTTATCCAGCAAGATAATCAACACTTGTTCAAGGTGGTTCCGGTAAATTTGTGAGTAGGCATGCCGTTTGACGTCATCATCCAAGATAAACGTGAAATCTGGATGGATCATCTTGAAGTCGTTAAAGACTTGGTTAACCACTTCTTTGACGTCCGAGGTTTCATGATTCATCGTAATTTCAGCTTGTTCAGCCCGGGTAAGGTCTAACATCTCGGTGACCAAACTCTGCATCCGCTTAGTTTCTTGCATCGAGGCATTCAGAGATTCGTTCAAAATCTCCGGATCATCCTTTCCCCAACGCTGGAGCATCTCAATATGGCCCTGAATCACTGCAACCGGTGTCCGCAATTCATGGGAAACGTCCCCAACGAATTGCTGTTGCTGATCAATATAGCGTTGCATTTGATCCAGCATGTCGTTAAATAAATTGCTCAAATCTGATAGCTCATCGCCATGAGTCGACGCCGGTACCCGTTCATCAGATTGAGGATCTGAGCGCACCGCCAACATCGTTTGGTTCAACGCGGTGATTGGCCGCAACAGGTACGCTGCCAATACATAGCTAAAGACGGAAGCTGCAAATACCGCTGATACCAGCAGGACTAACAAGATCAAAATAAACCGTTGTCGGGCTGCCTTGTACTCGCCCATGGAATTCGTCACTTGCACGTAACCCAAAAGTTCATGCGTTTTGCTTGAATAAACCGGCGCTTGGCTAACCAAGCCGTTAAACCCGCTCGTTTTGACTAACTTCATACGACGTGTCTTGGACAGCTTCTCATTCTTGAGTTGATTTTCACGTGATGTAAAAATTTCTTGTTTTTTGGCATCAAATACTGTCACACCGGTACTATCTCGAGAAAGATCCGTAATCACGGTATTTTGATAAATATTCGTGCTTTCCTGAATCGACCCACTCGGCTCATTCAATGTTGGTTGTAATGCCGTCCCAACCGCGCTAGTCGTGAAATGGCCTTGTAGGTTATCTACCCGACTTAAAACCGTGTCAACCGTACTGTTAACGTGCGATTTTTCTTGTTGAAGCAAGACCCCCGAAAGGCCCTTGAATAACAGCAAGGAAAAGACTGAGAAAATGATAAAGACGCCGACAGCTGTGCCGAGCGCCCATTTCCACTTTACTGATAATCGACGCTTCTTAGCCGTTGGAGTCTGAATTGGTGTCTCGCTCATGAACGCATCACGTACCCAGTACCACGAACGGTTTGGATGTAGCTCTTTTCACCCGCCCGGTCAATCTTGTTTCGGAGGTAACGCACGTAAACGTCCACCACGTTCGTTTCAACTTCGGATTCGTAACCCCAAACCTTGTTTAATAAGACGTCACGCGCCAAAACAACGTTCACGTTTTCCATCAACGTTAACAGCAGTTCGTATTCCCGCTTCGTCAAGTTGATCACTTCATCGCCACGACGAACGACCCGGTTTTCCTTTTCAATCGTCAAGTCCTTGTAAGTGACCGTGGTCTGCTTAAAGTCCTTTTGTTCACTTTCAATGTGAATCCGCCGTAACAGCGCCCGAACCCGTGCCAGTAATTCTTCAATCGCAAATGGCTTAACGATGTAATCATCGGCACCATGATCAAACCCAGAAACCCGGTCGATCACTGAATCCCGTGCAGTCATCATGATAATTGGGGTACTCTTGACTTCACGAATCCGACGAGCAACATCGATCCCATTTAATTCTGGCAACATTAAATCAAGCAAAATAACATCAAAGTCTTCAGCCAATGCAGCATCTAACCCTGTCCGACCGTTAAATTGAACTTCAGTTTCGTAACCTTCATGCTTTAATTCCAATTCAACAAACCGTGCTAAGTTCTTTTCATCTTCAATAATTAAAATTCGACTCATTTTAAACGAACTCCTCATAACCAAATTTTTTTACGTTTTAATGTGAAACGCCGACAGTAGTTAAACCAGTGCTAATTACTGCTCAATTTATGACTCGATTTAGCATCGTGACCGTTAACCGAATCGTCTCATCAAGCTACGCGATTCTATTAATAGCCACTTGTCTAAATTCTAATCTCGACTGACCGTAAAAAACAGCGATTTCTTAGACTCTCATATAGAGAGAATACGTCTAATTGCAATTCTCATAATACCATATTAACGGGCTTTACCACAACGATGATGTGAGCTGAATTCTCATTTTTTAACGGTTTTACGCTGAGATGTTTAATTTAATCCATAATCACCAGTTTTTTTAATTTGAAAATAATCATTACTCTTTCTTAATAGGATAAATTTTTGAAAAGAATTATGATTGCTCAAAAAATCACTTTAACTTTTGGAAAACCTGTGTTTAAATAACATTGTGAAATCATAAACGAGAAAGAGGTTATTTTAATTATGAAAGCAGCAGTTGTACGTGATTCAGTAGATGGCTACGTTGATATCAAAGATGTTACCCTTCGTCCAATTCACCATGGTGAAGCCTTAGTTGACGTTGAGTATTGTGGATTATGTCACACAGATTTACACGTTGCCGCTGGCGACTTCGGTGCTGTACCTGGCCGGATCATCGGTCATGAAGGTGTCGGAATCGTTTCACAAGTTGCCGATGACGTTGAAACTTAAAAGTTGGCGACCGGGTCTCAATCGCTTGGTTCTTCAAGGGCTGTGGTCACTGTGAATACTGTTTAACGGGTAACGAAACCCTTTGTCGTAACGTCCAAAACGCCGGCTTTACTGTTGATGGTGCCATGGCACAACAAGTTATCGTTGATGCTAACTACGCCGTTAAGGTTCCTGAAGGCCTTGATCCAGTCGAAGCAACGTCATTAACCTGTGCCGGTGTTACCATGTACAAAGCTTTAAAAGTTGGTCAAACTAAGCCTGGTCAATGGGTCGAAGTTGTTGGTGCCGGTGGTTTAGGTAATTTGGCTATCCAATACGCTAAGCACGTCTTTGGTGCTCACGTTGTTGCCGTTGATGGGAACGAAGATAAGTTAAAGGCTGCCAAGGATAATGGCGCTGATATTTTAATCAACCGTCACACGCAAGACGTTGCTGAAGAAATCCAAAAGCAAGTTGGTGGGGTCCACAACGCGCAAGTTACTGCCGTTAACAAGTCTGCCTTTACCCAATCAGTTAACGCCTTACGTCCAGATGGCCGTTTGGTTGCCGTTGCCCTTCCTCAAGGCGATATGGAATTAAACATCGCTAAGACGGTGCTTGATGGGATCCAAGTTGCCGGTTCACTTGTCGGGACTCGTCAAGACCTTGCTGAAACCTTCCAATTTGGTGCCGAAGGTAAGGTTCACCCTATCGTTCAAACTCGTCGCTTAAGCGAAATCAACGACATCATCGATGAAATGAAAGCTGGCCAAATCGTCGGCCGGATGGTTATCGATTTCACTAAGGAATAAATTTAAACTAAAGATTTTTATGAAAGCTGTCGTTCTCACTTTGGGAATGACGGCTTTTTTATTTTCATCAGTTAAACCCGATACAGCACGTGTTACCTGACAGTTGCATTTTAAATTTTGAATGTGCTATAGTTAAAGCATTACATAAGAAAAGAGGCTTAACGATGGCTGAATACACGGTTACGCTCAGCGAAGCTGACTTAAACATGATCAAGGACTGTCATTCAAAGAACCCTTCAATCATGAAATCCCTTGAAAACGCTAAGAAGAACGCCTAACCCCTCTTCTTACCGGATCAAAGCAAACGTCCCTAACCACGGTTATGTACTGGTTAGGGACGTTTTTTGGCTACTCACTGCACGTTATATTATCGCACTGCACACTGTCGCTTGTGTCCAGCGTAAGCATGTTCAGTTTGTGAAGTACGGTGATTCTGGTTTTCTGATTGTGGGAGGATGCCGCGGGAGGCTCCGGCGCTATGCGAGGCTGGAACGCAGTGGCGGGCCTACGAGCTAGGAATGGCTGAGGACCGCCATGCCGGATCTCTCAGGACCCGCGTATGACTAAAGCACTCGCGGCCCGAACCCCACGGACCACGACTGCTTAAGTCATACCGACACTGCTGAGCCTCGCGCGCCTCCGCCTCCCGCTACGTAGTGCGCCGTTGACAACAGAACAGCTGACTGCCACATTCTGAAGTTGACGAAACTGCGTGGTGGCAACGTTGGACAGTAACCCAATAGCTGCAGAAACAATTATGGTCGATGCTCAGTTGTCGGAATGAATCGACGATTGCGCTGTAGAAGATTCGCCAAGCGTGCGTCACATTTACGTAGATTTAACGTAGTTACGTTAACACTCAGACTGCGTCAACTGAGGCGTTCGTCGAATCAACGTTGACCGTTGCAATCCTGTAGCCAACCGTACAGTCAGGCACTTGAGATGTTCTACGATAGTACCGAACTGCGCAATGCGAGATGGAGGTAGCCAGCCAGGTGTATGCTGTGTCGCGATAATTGGTGGTTGTTGGCGACTTTCCAACAACCGCCAATTATCGGGGACGAATTTCAGACTCGCATGGGTTTTGGCGAGGCTGAATTCGAGGACTGAGACCGCCCTTTGGCTCAGGCCGGCCCCACAGCAGGAACCTGACCGAATACCGGAATCGACAGTTTACGCAAATCACCGCACTTCACAAACTAAACATAAGAATGCTTGCGCTGGACACAAGCGACAACAGCTATCAATAAAAGCTATTAACATACAATATAGAACAATTTCTGATTTCTAGGTAATCAGCCAACTTCAAAAATTTATAATCCTTTAGACAACAAAAAACACCCAGAGACCGCGGTTCTCATGGGTGTTTTTTCAGTTGAACTAGTTGTTAGTCTTAACAACTTGACGGCCGTCGTAGAAGCCGCAGCTAGGGCAAACAACGTGTGATTGACGTAATTCACCGCAGTTTGGGCAAGCGCTCAAGTTAGGCACTTGCAACTTAATGTTTGCTCGACGCATCCGTTTCTTCGTCTTCGAAGTTTTACGTGCTGGTACTGCCAAAACAAACACCTCCTTTGAAATTTAATAATTTATCCACTAGTGAAAAATTTTTAAGTCTTACGCGATTTTAGTCCTTCTTTGAGTCATCTGAATCAAAGAAATTCTTCAACTTTGCAAGACGTGGATCAACAGTTTGAGTGGTCTCCGCTTCAGGATCCGCTTCACCTTCGATTGAAACCGTCCAGCCTTGGCCTTCTGGTAACACGCCGGTTGCTTCTTCCTCTGGCGTCAACACTTGCATTGGAATCTGCAACAACAGGTTATCTGCGATTGCTTTATCCACATCGATCACATCATCAGTAACGACCATGACCACGTCGGTCTTCTCATACCGGTTTAACCCTGCCTGACTGGCAATGTAAAACTCGGTAATGTCAAACTCAACGGGTAAGGTAACGGGTGCCAAGGACCGCGTCGATGGCACTGTCAGGGTTGCCTTAATGTGTGCAACTAGCATCACATCTCCGCCAGTTTCAACACTTGCAAGCCCACTGATGTGAACCGGGGTTACGTCAAGCACTTCGTCCGGATAACGGTCCATTAAGGCCGCCTTTAAATCCAGAACGTCGTCGAATTTCAACGGTTCATGTCGATAGTCTTTTTGTAACTCGGATAACGACAATTTCAATTCAAATATCCTCCTAACGCAACTTTATTATTATACCGATACTATTTTAGCTTGTCAAGGTAATTTGCTTGATAGTCTTTTAGAGATTTAACAAGCCACCCTAACAATTAATTTTCAAGTCGAATCGGGTGTTGCAACTGATCTTGATTGATACCGGTCACCAGTTGCCGCAAATCACCGGCCTGCCCATCAAGCGCATAGGGCCCGGTTAACCAATCATCCGTCACTCGGGTGATCAACGGTACCGGTGCCGTTTTTTAACTTGGTTCAAATGACGTTGACCACGCTGATTAAAGCCCAAAACTCGGATATAACGTAACGTAGTCGGCAACTGAGCTTGAGTCACCTGCATTAACACGTAGACACAGAGACGTTGCAGCCGAGCGTAAGTAAATCGCTTTGTTTTCGCTAACCGCAAAAAATCAGCGAAGCTCGTCGCCTGCATCGCCGATCGCTTCAATCGGTACTCAATGCCTTCGCTCATCTGGTACAGTCGTTGTAACTGTTCAATTGGTTGACTCACGAGTTGATATCGCAAGTACGGCCAATAAGCATCCCACGAGAGCAACGTCTCAGCCTGTAACGCTTGATAAGTTGTCGGCGGTACAATGCGCTCAACCGTTGACCATTGTCCATTCGCAATTGCTGCTCGAATAGCTGCGCCACTCGCAATGTGCGCGTCATCCGTCACGGTTTCTGATTGGTGATTACTCGTCTGGCGTTGAATCGGCAACATCGTCATGGGTTGCGCCAATTGCCGGTTCGCCACAACGTAGGTAAACCCCAAGATATCATTTGAAGCCCTTAAATTGAGCCCTGTTTGCTCTTGTAAGTAATCATTGAACAGCGTTGGGTAAGTTTCATCAAACTGCTTAAAATGGCTTTTTTCAGCAATCGGTTGGTGAGCAGCCAACTTGGCAAAATCCAGCTCAGGATGTTCCGCGCCAAACGCCAAGGTTTCACACCCTAACGCTGACAAAATTTGGACCGCACCAGCAGCGAATAAGTGTGCCGGTTGCACCGCAAACTGAAACGGTAATTCAACCACTAGGTCAACACCAGCCGCTAACGCCAGCTTGGCGCGCTGCCATTTATCTAATAGCGCTGGCTCTCCACGTTGCATCCAATTACCGCTCATGGCAACGATCGTCAAATCCGCCCTACTTTTCGCTTGCGCAACCCGCAATTGATAAGCGTGACCGTTATGAAACGGATTATATTCTGCAATAATCCCTAGTGTTGATTGTGCCATGTTAACGGGCTCCTTTTTCACACACGAAGAACCACCGGGTCGTGGTTTCAGTCACTGGTTGTCGACCAAAATCAGCTGTAACCTGAACGGCTGAAAACCCTGCTTGTTGTAATAGTTGCTTGTAAGTCGCCAGTGAGTAGGTGCGCTCATGGTGCAGCTCAGCAACTTCATCGTAAGCCTGCTTAACCTCATTATACGTGAAGAATGTCAGGTCATGATCAACTGAATGAGGATCTTCTCCCGCCTCACTCGACCATAAGAACACTTGGTCTTCATCCCGGTAATTAAACATGTACCCTGGATAAACCACGTCCGTTTGATACGGGCTGATCACGTCAAACATAAACTGGCCAGTTGGTGCTAAATGCGCTGTAACCTGCTTAAACGCCTGTAAAAGCGCTGCTTCATCCGGTAAATAGCAGAATGAATCCGCGAAACAGGTCACCGTTTGATAAGTGGCCAACTCACTCAAATCGAGCATGTCGCCTTGAATCAAGGGCAACTCAACGTTGGCTTCTTGGGCATGCTGATCAGCTAAGCTCAGCATTTCATCCGATAAATCAAACCCAGTGACGTTGTAGCCGGCCTTTGCTAACATGACAGCTAACCGCCCCGTCCCACACGCCAATTCTAAGATTGGGGCTTGTGGCGTTGCTAACTCACGTTGAACAAATCCAAGCCAGTCATCGTATAGGTCCGGATCAAATAGCGCATCGTAAAGTTTGGCAAAGGTCTGATAAATCATGCTTCGACCCAGTCAGTTAAGTCAACGAGTGGTGCATCTGACCATAATTTTTCTAGGTTGTAATGGCTACGTTCCTCAGTTTGGAACACGTGAACCATGACGTCGCCTAAATCGATCAGTACCCAACGGGCTGCATCACGGCCTTCGATCCGTTTAACAGTGATACCAGCGTTTTCGGCTGCTTCTTGAACGCTATCGGTAATCGCTTGAACTTGACGACCAGACGTTGCATCAGTAATCAAAAAGTAGTCAGTAATTAAACTAACCCCTTGCATATCTAACGCCATCAAGTTTTCGGCGCGTTTATCTGAAGCCGCTTTAACGGCAATTTCTAAAATTTGTTTGCTATCCATGTGGACACTCCTTAATTAATCTAATTGACTTTGTGGCACCCAGGCGTTGTACGTTGCCAACGTCTTAGGGTAAACCGGTTGATTGTTGGCAATCAGGTAGGCCAAGGTATGCTTCGTTTGATAAGCCACCGCTAAGGCTAGATCCTGATCTGTCAATAAACGGGCTTGTTCAACACCGTCAAAATCCCGACCCGGTTCAATATAGTCGGCCATGTAAATAATCTGCGCCAACGGGGTCATAAACCGGTTTCCGGTCGTATGATACCGAACAGCATCTAAAATTTCCTCATCGTAAATGTGAAGTTCGGCTTTAATAAAGACGGGACCGACCACCCCATGCCAAATGGCGTTGTTCCAGTTCAATAGATCTGGATCTAATTGATTGGCCTTGATGGCGTCAATAAAATCTTGATCTGGCCGTTGCTTGGCATAGTCGTGGACTAACCCCGCAATCGACGCTTTTTCCTGATCAACGCCATACTTGGCTGCCAGACGGACGGCCGTTGCTTCAACCCGTTGCACGTGCGCAAATCGCGCTGGCTTTAATTGGGTTTGAATCTTCGCCAGTAGTTCATCACGCGTCATTGTCGTAATTTGATCTGAATACCTCTGCTCATTAGTCACGGTATAATTGTCGCTCCTTAATGTATTTGGCAACCTGATCTGTTACAAAGTACTTAATGGACTGGCCATGTTTGACCCGGCTTCGGATCATGGTCGAACTGATATCGATCAGCGGTACATCGACCCAAAGTACCGGATACGGCGAATCTACCGGATAGTTTTCCCGGCGAACCCCAACGAACTGGACTAACTTGACCAGTTCATCAATGTGCTGCCATTTCGGCAGGTAGTTCACCATGTCGCCACCGATAATAAAGTAGTACTTGTTTTCGGGATGCTTTTGCGTTAATTCTAACATCGTATCGTAGGTATAACTCAACCCGCCGCGTTGAACCTCAGTCAACTCTAGCCCAAAGTTCTCGTTTGAGGCAATGCTATCCGCCACCATATTGACGCGATCATCGGCATCGATCGCCAACTTTTGGTCAACGTGTGGTGGTGTCGCATCGGGCATGAATAACACCCGATCTAATCCAAGCTGCGTCATCACTTGATCCGCAATGATTAAATGGCCAAGGTGAGGTGGATTAAAGGTGCCACCCAAGATGCCGATCTGCTTGTTGCTGACGCTCGCTGCAAGCTGCTCGACCACCTCAGTATTCGTACGTTCCAGTACTTTTACCATGCTGATTCTCTCCTTATTAGCGCGTTAAATTAAAGCTTCATGACGTTTAACGACACGTCTTGGTACTTTTCTTCGCTTGCTGGTTGGAATAACACCAACACACGACCAATCGTTTGAACAACTTGAATGTGGGTGTTGTCCTCAATGTAGGCCTGAACTTCAGGTACGGTCACTTCAGCTGCCTGTTGCAAGTTGATCTTGATGAGCTCGCGTTTTTGAAGTGCACCATCCAGTTGTTCTAACCAAGCTTGGTTCAACCCGTTTTTACCAACTGAAAAAATGGGGTGCAAGTGATGCGCTTGTGCCCGTAAATAACGTTTTTGTTTGCCTTTTAAATCCAAATTCATTCTCCTTTAATTACCTAAATCATCGCTTTACGCACGACAACACCAACGCCAGCTGGTGCATAACCCGCAACAACGGTGCCAGCTGGAACCGTGATCCAACCAAGACCCTCAAACACTAGGTCACTTTTTTCAGTGATCTTGAATTCGTGACGGGTCAGTGGTGGCAAATCATTGTCTGCGCTGTTAGGTGGCGTCAATAAGTCACCCACGTGCTTATCATAGAACTCGTCCGCATTCGCTAACTTCGTTCGGTGGAGCGGTAAGTTGTTTTCAACAAAAATCGTGAAGCCGTGCTTAGGCCCACTCACATAGTCAAACCGGGCAACCCCAGCTAAGAAAATCGTTTGTTGATCATTTAACTGGTAGACCTTGGGCTTGATTTGTTTTTGTGGGGCAACAATTTTGAGATCCTTACCCGTTAGGAAGTGTGCCATTTGTGATTGATGAATGATCCCGGGGTGTCCACTAAGACGTGATCATCACCCAACGGGATCTCAATTTTATCCAACGTCGTACCAGGGAACCGAGAAGTTGTGATGACGTCTCGTGCACCCGTATTTTGACGAATGATTTGGTTGATCAGCGTTGATTTACCAACGTTGGTGACCCCAACAATGTAGACGTCACGGTCGCCCCGGTATTTGTCTACTTTTTGTAAGAACTGATCCACTGAATGGTTAGTCTTGGCCGACAAGAGTGCGACATCAACTGGCCGAAGCCCCTGTTCATTTGCGCGTTGGCGTAACCAATCACGCAGTTTTGAGCGCTTAAGTGATTGCGGCAACAGGTCTTCCTTATTGCCCACCAATAACACGGGGTTGTCACCAACGAACCGGTGAAGTCCCGGAATGATTGACCCGTTAAAGTCAAAGATATCCACGACGTAAACAATCAGCGCGTTAGCATCCTGAATCTGCGTCAATAACCGTAAAAAGTCATCATCAGTCAGACCAACAGGGACGATCTCGTTATAGTGGCGGAGTCGGAAACAGCGTTGGCAGTAAAGTTCGCCACTAGCAAGCCCCTTTTCTAAGGCCGATTTAGGGGTATATCCTGGTGCCGTCTGGTCAGTGGTTTGAATCTGCGCCCCACAGCCGATACAAAATAGGTCTTCGCCGTCTACTTGTACTTCATTAGTTGTGTTGTCCATTAATTAATTCCTTTCGAAACTTGAGTTCTGGATGCCGGTGCTTTAATGCCCGCATCACAATTTTTTCCAATTGGCGGTTAAGCTTCGTGGTCCAAGCGTCACTATCAATAATTGGCTTAACCAAAATGCTACGTACCCCACACCCATTTGAAGCTGCCACATCGGTCATCAATTGATCACCAACCATCACCGCTTCCTCAGGTTGAACGTGATATTGTCGCAGGGCCCGTTTCAGCCCAAATGGTAACGGCTTTAACGCCCGTGAAATAAACGGCAGTCCCAGTGGTGCAACGGCCTTTTTGATCCGCTTATGTGAGTTATTAGAGACTACCACCAGTTGTATCTGTTCACGCGCTAAGGCGGTCATCCACTCTCGTAAAGCTTCAGTTCCGTACGGATTATTCCACGCAATGAGGGTGTTATCTAAATCCGTAAAGACGACTTTCACGCCAAGCGCCGTTAAGGTCTTAGGTGCAATATCGTAAGTTGCCCGAACCATCCAGGTTGGGGTAAATCGTGCTAGCATTGGCAAACTCCTTTATGCATTATCGGCTTCCATTATACGCAATTAAACCGGCTTTTCCTATTGAAAAGCGCTGTAACCGTCTAATCAGTTCGTCAAACTCAATTGCGATTAAACGACCTCTCTAAAACGACAGGCGTTTCTTGCCACCACCAATAACGCTTATTTTTATCTATCCATTATTGTAATTGTTTCCTATTATAGCTTATATCAGCTTCAACTGTGACCCTTAATCATCAAAAAACGAGGTTGGAAATTATACTCTCCAGCCTCGTTTCAGGGTTAAAAATTATAAAGCCTTTTTAGCAGTTTCTGCTAATGCCTTGAATGCTTCGGCATCATTAACAGCTAAGTCAGCTAACATCTTACGGTTAACTTCAACGTTAGCTTGCTTCAAGCCAAACATCATCTTGCTGTAGCTTAAGCCGTTCAAACGGGCTGCAGCGTTGATCCGTGCGATCCAAAGACGACGGAAGTTACGCTTGTTAGACTTCCGATCACGGTAAGCGTATTGGTAACCCTTCATAACTTGGTCCTTAGCAACCTTAAACAAACGGTGCTTTGAACCACGGTAACCCTTAGCTAATTTAAGAATCTTTTTGTGACGTGCGCGTGTAACTGTTCCACCTTTTACTCGTGGCATATTGAATTCCTCCTAATACTTACGGTCATCATCGTTTTAAAAACGATTAATCGTTTCTGGTTTTAAACTATCCGAATTACTTTTGTAGTAATTGACGGTAAGTTTTCTTAATCGTGTTTGATTCCATCATGGAAGTCCCACGTAATTGACGACGTTGCTTCTTGGTCTTACCGTGGAAACGGTGACTCGTGTAAGCATTCGCACTCTTGATGCCGCCCTTGGCAGAAACTTTAAAACGCTTGGCAGCAGCGCGGTTTGTCTTCATCTTTGGCATAATCGAAAATCCTCCTCAAATACTATACAACTAGTTTTCGTTTTTTGGTGCAAGCATCAAAAACATGCTACGACCGTCCATTTTTGGACGTTGTTCAACGGTTGCAACATCGCTTGTTTCTTCAGCCATCCGGTTCAAAACTTCGCGGCCGATTTCCTTATGGGTAATCGCGCGGCCCTTAAACCGAATTGAGACACGAACTTTTTCGCCCTTAGCCAAGAACTTCTTAGCGTTCTTAAGCTTCGTGTTGAAGTCATTCGTATCAATCGATGGACTTAAGCGAACTTCCTTCACGCTAACGACCTTTTGCTTCTTACGGGCTTCACGTTGCTTCTTTTGCATCTCGAACCGGTACTTCCCGTAATCCATGATCCGGGCAACTGGTGGCTTTGCCTTTGCGGCAACCAAAACAAGATCCAAGTTAGCATCTTCAGCCAATTGAAGCGCATCCCGCTTACTCTTAATGCCAAGTTGTTCGCCATCTGCAGCAATCAACCGAACCTCGCGAGCGCGGATTCCTTCGTTAACCATCATATCGTTTGCTATGGTCATTCACCTCCGAGTGAGTTTGAAAAATAATCAAACGTAAGTCCCACCTAAATAAAAAACGGGTGCTAACAGCGCACCCGTTAAATATCCGAACTAAAAAGTTCGGTTTATTTACGTATCAGCCCAGCAGCGTTAGCCACAAGGCGAGAAGCGGGTGCTTCTACTTACATTTATCAACTCAACTAGAATACCATGTATCCTAATCTCTGTCAACGGTTGTTACTTCAAAAGCTCACGAATAAGAATTATAGCCCATTCCTTTACAGTTGTCGACCCTTTTTTAGAAAAAACAAACGTTCACTATCAGAAATTATTGTGC
>NZ_BBAD01000084.1 GCF_001311075.1 Secundilactobacillus similis DSM 23365 = JCM 2765 | reverse complement strand
GATTGGTGGTTGTTGGCGTCTTTCCAACAACCGCCAATTATCGGGGACAAATTGAAGACTCGCGCGGTTTTTGGCGAGGCTTCAATTTGAGGATTGAGACCGCCCTTTGGCTCAGGCCGGCCCCACAGCAGGAACCTAGCCGCTTACCGGAATCGCCAGTTCAAGCAAATTACTGCACTTCACAAACTAAACGAAAGAATGCTTACGCTGGAAACAAACGACAGTAGAAACTTCCGACGCAGGGCACACAGCCACTGGAATTATGCTATACTATTGGAGAATTTGTTCACTCAAAATTTTAAAAAGCAACAATATAACCATTTGTTGAAAGGGGCCTGTTGATAACATGGCAGAAACGAAACCTACGTACTACATAACCACCCCGATTTACTATCCATCGGGTAAGTTACACATTGGGAACTCATACACGACGATTGCGTGTGATACTTTAGCGCGTTACAAGCGTGAAACGGGATACGACGTCTTTTTCTTAACCGGGACTGACGAACACGGCTTGAAGATCGAAGAGAAGGCTGAAAAGCTGGGCACTGATCCTAAGAGCTACGTGGATAAGATGGCCGCTCAGATCAAGGAACTCTGGAAAGTTCTGGAGATTTCAAATGATAAATTCATTCGGACGACCGATGATTACCACGAAGCTGCGGTTCAAAAGATGTTCCAACAACTTCAAGACCAGGGTGATATTTACTTGGGTCAATACGAAGGTTGGTACTCCGTGGATGATGAAGAATACTTTACGGAAACCCAACTGGCTGAAGTTTACCGCGATGATAACGGTAAAGTGATCGGTGGGAAGGCTCCTAGTGGCCACGAAGTTGAGTTGGTTAAGGAAGAATCTTACTTCTTCAAGATGGGTAAGTACGCCGACTGGTTGTTGGATTACTACCACACGCACCCAGAATTTATCCAACCCGCAACCCGGATGAACGAAATGATCAATAATTTCATCAAGCCAGGTTTGGAAGACCTTGCCGTTTCACGGACGACCTTTACTTGGGGCGTGCCAGTGAAGTCAGATCCAAAGCACGTGGTCTACGTGTGGTTGGATGCGTTGACGAACTACATCACCGCGTTAGGTTACGATACGGACGATGATAGTTTGTTTAAAAAATACTGGCCAGCTGACGTCCACATGGTTGGGAAGGAAATCGTTCGGTTCCACACGATTTACTGGCCAATTATGTTGCACGCCCTCGGCTTACCACTACCAAAGCAGGTCTTTGGTCACAACTGGTTAGTGATGAAGGACGGCAAGATGTCCAAGTCTAAGGGGAACGTGATCTACCCTGAAACCTTAGTTGATCGTTACGGTTTGGATTCCGTCCGTTACTACTTGATGCGGGCAATGCCTTACGGTAACGATGGGACGTTTACACCAGAAGACTTCGTTGATCGCTTGAACTACGATTTAGCTAACGACCTCGGGAACTTGTTAAACCGGACCGTTGCTATGATCAACAAGTACGAAGATGGCGTTGTACCAGCTTACGAAGCCGGTGTCACTGAATTTGACGCAGACTTAGAAGCAACGTCAGCAACGACGATCGCCAACTACCACAAGTTGATGGATGACTTACACATGTCAGATGCGTTAGCTGAAATTTGGAAGCTGATTGCCCGGACAAACAAGTACATCGATGAAACTGAACCTTGGGTCTTGGCCAAGAGTGACGATGCAACTGACGTTAAGAAGTTAGCGGCTGTTATGGCGCACTTAACGGCTAGTTTGCGGGTTATTGCTTACCTGCTAAGCCCAGTAATGACGCACGCACCAAAGGAAATCTTGGCGCAATTAGGCTTAGAATTTGATGCGCAAATCAACTTGAAGGACCTGACCATTGCCGACTTACCACAAAACAGTAAGGTTGTTGCAAAAGGGACCCCAATCTTCCCTCGTCGAGATGCGGAAGAAGAAGTTGACTTTATCGTGCAACAGATGACGAAGTCCGACAAGAAGAAGGGCCGGGCTGCCATGGAAGAAGCTAAGCAGCAAGCCACTTCTGGTGTCTGGAATCCGGAAGAAACGACTTTGAAGTCGGATAAGAAGGATGTTCGGTTCGAAGCATTTGAAAAAATCGAATTAAAAGTTGCTGAAATCATTGATGTCCAACGCGTTCAAGGTGCTGATAAGCTGCTGCAATTCCGGTTGGACGCTGGTGACAGCGACGATCGCCAGATTTTGTCAGGTATCGCTGAATACTACCCAGAACCTAAGGAACTACTTGGTAAGAAGGTCATCATCGTGGCCAACTTGAAACCACGGAAGATGCGTGGTCAAATTAGCCAAGGGATGCTGTTATCTTCCGAAGATGATCAAGGACACGTTCAACTCGTAACGGTTCCTGAAGGCATCAAGAACGGGTCAACAGTCGAATAGAGTGGCCGGTGTCCGGGCGCGAGAAGGGTGAGAGCGTCAAGCCACACCACGTGCCGTCAGGTCCCGACTAGGTAACCGAAAAGACCAGATGATGGCAACGTGATCATCCGGTCTTTTCGCTTGTTTTCGGCGGTTAGCAAACAGGAGGCAACTATGAAAATTTTTGATTCACATACCCATTTGAACAGTTCAGAATTTATCAACGATGTGCCACGGTTTCTGCAGCAGGCAGCCGACTTAGATGTCGTTAAAATGACGATCGTGGGCTCCAATACGGAGCTGAATCAGGCCGCAATCGACTTGGCGCATCAGTATCCACAACTGTATGCCGCAGTTGGCTGGCACCCAGAAGATGCGAAGTTCTACGACGATGCAGCTGAAGCGGTGCTCGAACAACAGTTAGAAGACGAACGAGTTGTTGCGTTAGGTGAAATTGGACTGGATTATCACTGGGATACGAGTCCCCAAGATGTGCAGCGGCGGGTATTTAAACGTCAAATTGAATTAGCGAAGAAACACCATTTACCAATCGTGGTGCATAACCGTGATGCATTTGAAGACACGTACGCCATTATTAAAGAAGTTGGACTTGATGGTATCGGCGGGGTCATGCACAGTTTCAATGGTGATCCAGAATGGCTACAGAAGTTCTTGGATCTGGGGATGATGATCTCGTACAGTGGCGTTGCTAGTTTTAAGAACGCTCATGAAGTCCACGACTCAGTTCGGGCAACGCCACTGGATCGCATGATGGTGGAAACGGATGCGCCATATCTGACGCCAGAACCCCACCGTGGCGAACAAAACGAACCTGGGTTCACACACTATACCGTTAATGCAATTGCTAAGGAACGGGAGACAACCCCAGAAGCGATTGCTGAAGCAACTTGGCACAATGCCCACCGGTTCTTTGGGATAGAGGAGTAAACATGAAAACCATTCAAGAAGTGATCGTCGTTGAAGGCAAGGACGACACGAAGCAAATCGCTAAGGCCGTGAATGCTGATACGATTGAAACTCGGGGATCAGCAGTCCCGGATGAAACGCTGGCGTTAATCGAAGAGGTCGCCAAAAAACGAGGCATCATTATCTTCACTGATCCGGATTTTTCCGGTGAAAAGATTCGCAAAATCGTGTCAGAAGTCGTGCCAAATGCCAAGCACGCCTTTTTACCTAAAAGTGAAGGCGTCCCAACGAAGGCTGGCGGTTCACTTGGGGTTGAGCACGCGAGCGCCGAAGCGATTCGAGAAGCGCTAGAAAACGTTTATACGGAAGCTGACGCAACTGCAGAGCCAACGATTACGCAAGCAGATTTGTTGAAAGCCGAATTGATCGGTGGACCGAAAGCAAAAGCCCGTCGTGAAGCGTTGGGCGAGGTGCTTCGAATCGGGTACGTCAACGGCAAGCAACTAAAGAAGCGACTACAGATGTTTCAGATCAGTCAGACGGCATTTTGGCAAGCTGTGAAGACAATCGACGAAGGAGAAAACTAACGTGAGCACACCATTAATTGCGAGTCCAGCACGGACCCAGGCTATTATCAACCGTTACGGGTTAGCCATCAAAAAAAGCCTCGGACAAAACTTTTTAACTGATATCAACATCTTGGAACACATCGTTCAAGCTGCTGACCTGTCACCACAGGATAACGTGATCGAAATTGGCCCGGGGATCGGGGCGTTAACGGAATTTTTGGCCCAAAACAGCCACCAAGTGTTGGCGTTTGAAATTGACGATCAATTGATTCCCGTTTTAAGCGAAACGTTGTCCCAGTACGATAACGTCACCGTGCTCAACCAAGACATCCTGAAGGCTAATCTCGGTGAAGTGATTGCGGAACACTTTGAACCAGGTCGGCCATTGAAGTTAGTGGCTAACCTGCCATACTACATCACAACGCCAATTTTGATGAATGTGCTTCAAAGTGGCATCAGTTTTGACGCCATTACGGTCATGATGCAAAAAGAAGTTGCGGATCGGCTAGTTGCCGTTCCCGGCACGAAGGCGTACGGGTCGTTATCGATTGCCGTTCAGTATCAAACGAATGCGGCGGTTTCGTTCATGGTGCCGCGAACCGCTTTTATTCCACAACCGAACGTGGATTCCGCAATTGTTACGATGACCAAGCGCGAACCACTGGCGGTGTTACCGTTTGATGAACGGGTATTTGCTAAATTCGTAAAGGGTAGCTTTATGCACCGGCGGAAGAGTTTTTGGAATAACTTACTGGCTATGTTTGGTAAAGATCCCGATGTGAAGACCCGCTTAACCGCTGTTTTGGAACGGGTCCAAATTTCACCTCAAATTCGTTCGGAAAAATTACGCCTAGAACAGTTCATTGAATTAGTAAATGAGTTGCATGCGGATGGGTTACTCTAGCTAATCGGGTTCGTGCATAACGGCTGAAAAGGCGTGTTAACAATGTTTACCATGACTTTTTAGCGCTTAAATGACTTGTCAAAAACTAGTTATTTTTATAAGAAAAATACTTGTTGAAAATAAAGAGTTGTGGTATAATTTGACTTTTTTGTGAAACCGCGCTATAATGTTTCACAAGGGGTGAGGTCATGCCAACAAGTATAGCAACGATTAAGGATCGGCTCGATCATCGCATCGGGCAGGAACTTATGGTAGTCGCCCAGGCAGGGCGCAAAAAGACGACAGAACGACACGGAATTCTAAAAGAAACCTATCCCGCCGTTTTCGTTGTTGATTTAGATCAGGACGAGAATTCATTTGAACGGGTATCATACAGCTACACCGACATTTTAACCCAGAACATTCAAATTGACTTCGATCTTCCGGTCGAAGACGATGCACAGTAAAGAGACCACGCGGTTAGCGGGGCTCTTTTTTGTTTGCAGTGTGCGGAGCGAGGCGGTCAGAAGGCGGCGTGTAACGGGCTCTAAGGTAAACTACCGGGTTTTGGTAGTTTGGCTTAGAGCCCGTTGCACATAGCCTTTTGCCTCGCGCAGCACCATTCGGCGTGGTGGCCAGAAAGCGCGCGGTTGACAACTTCTTGTAACTTCTAACTTCAGGGACCCTGGAAATAACAGGTTAAGTGGCGCCGAATTTTGTAGCCTGAGAGCGCTGGTTTTCATGTGGCTTTGGCGAGCGAAGCGATGACAAACAGCCGTCCCCCCCAATCGCACCTAAATACTTACGCTAGACACAAGCGACAGCCTTCGACATACATAATAAACGCACAAACCAGAATCAAAACCAAACATCTGCCCCAAACTGATATCAGATAGTGATTGAGTTCAAAAAGCTCACGGGTATCGAACACAAACTTGGAAAAAATTGCTATAATGTCAATAATAAACTGACGAAGGTATGAGGGTGAGCCAAACGTGATCGATTGAGTGGGCGTAAAACTTAATGAAACTAACTGGTGATGAGTGCGCCGGCTGGTAAACCGACGACTTTGGTTGGGCATTTGTTAGACCCATTCAGTTGATCGACTAAACTCAACTCTCCAAGAGGTAACCTTTACAAGAATTTAGGTGAAAACAGATGATGAGAGTAGTGGAAAAGGCAGCTGCGAAGATCAACCTGGGGCTTGATACCCCCTTTCGCCATGAGGATGGCATGCCAGAATGGAACATGGTAATGACGTCGATCGACCTTGCGGATTACGTCGAGGTGCGGTCAACGGCTCGAAGCAGTATCGTTGTGTCCTCGGATTCGGGTTTTTTACCCAATGATCAGCGCAACCTAGCGTTTCAAGCAGCGTCGTTGTTACAGCGAACGTTTAACGTGAAGCAGGGGGCTGTGATCAAGATTCAAAAGAACATTCCGGTTGCGGCTGGACTGGGTGGCGGTTCCTCTGACGCGGCCGCAGTATTGCGGGCACTAAATACGTTGTGGGACCTTAAGTTACCGTTGGCTGAATTAGCTAAACTGGGGTTAAAGGTGGACTCTGATGTCCCATATTGCGTGTATGGTAAAACGGCGCACGTCACCGGTTATGGTGAACAAATTCGGGTACTAGACCCATCGTTAAAGCCAGTTTGGCTGGTATTGGCGAAGCCCAACGTGAGTGTGTCAACGCCCAGCATTTTGCGGCAAATCGATTATGATCATTTGGAGCACCCCGAAATTGCGTCGATTTTGGATGCAATTGAGGTGGGCGATCACGCTGCGCTGGTGACGGCGATGGGCAATGCGCTTGAACCGATTTCAGCTGGGCGGTACCCTGAAATTAAACAAATTAAGGAACGGATGCAGGCCTATGGTGCAACCAATGCACTCATGAGCGGCACGGGTCCCACGGTGTTTGCGGTTTTTGACAAGCAGTCGCGGGCCCAGCGAGTGTTTAACAGTATTCGGGGATTTTGCTCCGAAGCCTACCTCGTTCGTTCGTTATAAAGGAGCTTATTAAACATGTCAAAATCGAAATGGATCACATGGACGGCAGCGACGATTGCAACTGGGCTTACGGCAACGATTGCGACCAGTTGTGCTGCTTATCACGCTTTAACGTACGCCAGTCAGCATAAGAAAGAAACGGGGCGTCAGCTAGCGGTAGCGGAAAATAGCGCGGCCGATAATGTTTGGTACCTCAAACAGCCACTGATGGAATGGCATTTAAAATCCGATGATGGTTTGACATTGCGCGGCACGTACATTAAAGCCGATCAGCCAAGTAAACGGGTCGTGTTGCTGGCACATGGCATCAACCACGCCCGGGAACAAATGATTCCGTATGCGCGCCTGTTCCACGATTGGCACTATCACGTGTTGATGCCGGATGCTCGAGCTCAAGGTGAAAGTGACGGTCATCGCATCGGGTTTGGTTGGCAGGATCGATTTGACTATCAGGGCTGGATTCAAGAAGTGATCGACCAGTTAGGCGATGACGTTGAAATCGTGTTGATGGGCATCAGCATGGGGGCATCGACCGTGATGGCAACGGCGGGTGAAAAACTGCCCGATAACGTTAAAGCGGTTGTTGCAGACTCCGGGTTTGATTCGCTCTTTGAAATGGCCAAAACGGTGGTGCACCGGCAGTATCATTTACCAGCGTTTCCAATCGTCCAAATTGCGGACCGCGTTGCCCAGTTACGTACGGGGACCCGGTTAGTTACGCAGCGAGTGAGTCACCAGTTGAAGCAGATCAAAGTGCCAATTTTAGTCATTCACGGTGAAGATGATCAGGTCGTACCGATTAAGCAGGCGCGGGCGTTGTATCAGGCAATCAGCGGTGTGAAGTCGCGCTATATTGTGCCAAATACCAAGCATATCATGTCATACGCCCACGATCCGAAGAAGTATCGGGAAGTCGTTTCCCAGTTCTTAGACCGTTACGTGACGGTGGACGATTAGTGGTCACTCATGAAAATCATTGACAAATAATCAAAATAGCTTAAACTAAAATAGTAATAGTTACTATTTACTTTAAAAATAGCGCCTATTGGGGCTATTTTTTATTTTAACTTAGTAATTAAGGTTACTGAGTCGATGATAAGGAGATCCACATGACTGAACCAATTTTAAAACTCACCGATTTAGACTTTGCGTATTCGGATAAGCGCGTCTTTACCGGATTGAACTATACGTTAAATCAGGGTGATTTTCTCAGCATCGTGGGTGAAAATGGTGTTGGGAAGACAACGTTGATGAAACTCATCTTACAGGAACTGAAACCAACTGGTGGTGAGCTGGCCTTTTTGCCGACCCGTCAGGCGGTTAAGGTGGGCTACGTGCCCCAGTTTAGAAATATTGACCCAGAATATCCGTTATGTATTGAGGACTTTGTGGGGCTGAATTTTGCGAAAGTTGGGCTGCCTTGGTTAACCAAGAAGGAACGGCAACGCGTCACTGAAATTTTAGCCGAAACGAAGTTAACCCCGATGCGCAAGCGGCCACTAGGGCAGGCGTCCGGTGGTGAAAAGCAGAAGGCCTATCTGGCACAGGCGTTGCTGGACAAACCGAACCTGTTGATTTTAGATGAATCAACGGCCAGTCTGGATCCGGTTGCTAAAACGGAGTTATTAGACCTTGTTAAACAATTGAACGAAGACCTTGCGTTGACGGTCATCTTTGTGACCCACGATATTCCGTTAGCACGGCGGTACGCGAATAAGTACCTGTTCTTAACGCCGGGCAACTATGAGGCTGATGATATTACGGCGCTAACGGATGAAAAGGTTGGGAGGATGCGAAATGTTTAGTTACCCATTTATGCAAAATGCCTACATGGCCGGCACGTTAATTGCCATTATTTCAGGTATCATGGGCGTTTTTGTGATTGCCCGTAACATGTCATTTCTGACCCATACGCTATCAGAAATTGGGTTTGCGGGGGCCGCCTTTGGTATCTTTATGGGCTGGCAACCGCTGTTGGGCATGCTGTTGTTTACAACGGTCAGCTCGATTGGTGTTGGCGAATTGGGCGCTAAATCATCCCGGCGCGAAAATTCGATTTCGGCAATTTCAGCCTCGCAATTGGTCTCGGTATCCTGTTCCTATCACTAGCGAATAGCAACGCCAGTTACGCAACGGGAATCCTGTTTGGGAGCGTCATCGGTATCAGTCGGCAAAACGTGATCCAAATGGTGGCGTTATCAGCTATCGTGCTGGTGATTGTCGCTTTGATCTACCGTTTCTTGAAGTTCGATTCATTCGATCCAATTGGTGCGCGAGTTGAAGGGTTATGGACTCGGACACTGTCAGTTGTCTTCCTAGTCTTACTAGCATTGTCCGTCAGCGTTGCCGCCCAAATCGTGGGCTCACTGTTAATTTTCATCTTACTGACCTTACCAGCTGCAGCTGCGAAATACTTTACCCACACGGTTGCTGATGATTGGTGTAGCAGTCGCCTTTTCCCTGATCGGTGTTTGGCTGGGACTTTATCTTAGCTACGTGACGAACTGGCCGGTTAGTTTCTTTATCAGTGTCATTGAAGTTATCTTTTACTTAGCAGCGTTGTTGTATGATCGGCGACGTGGTTAATTGTGGTTTGTGGCCTTGTCCGGTTGGATGGGGCTTTTTTGCTGTCGTTTGTGTCCAGCGACAGTGTGCGGAGCGAGACGGGTTGAGAGCAGTGTGCAAGGCGACATCGGTGAAGGCGCCCGGGCCTGGCGGTTTTACCGATGTCGCCTTGCATGCAGCTCTCAGTCTCGCGCAGCACCATTCGGCGTGGTGGCCAGAAAGCGCGTGGTTGACAAGTTCTTACAATGACAGGAACCCTAGAAATAACAGTTTAAGTGGCGCCGAATTTTGTAGCCTGAGAGCGCCGGTTTTCGTGCGGCTTTGGCGAGCGAAGCGATGACAAACAGCCTTCACCCAAAATCTACCCAACACTCACGCTGGACACAAACGTTAGTATTCTAATAATAACGGATAACATTCGGCCAAAAACGTAGGTAAAACGACTTATCTCGTAAATTGCGCGTGATAAAATCATGAGATTCCCATAATAAGCAAGTAAAAGCCGAACATTTATGCTAAAATGGGACTATTAAATCTGATTTGAGTGTTTATGGGAGGAACCAAAGTGAAAGTAAGAAGAAGCGACCGGCTGATTGATATGACCCGGTATCTGTTGGAACGGCCTCATCAATTAGTGTCGTTGACCTTTTTTTCGGAGCGTTATGAGTCGGCAAAATCGTCAATCAGTGAGGATTTGACGATTTTGAAGCGGACCTTTAAGACTCGGGGAACGGGGCTGTTGGAGACCGTACCTGGGGCTGCTGGTGGGGCCCGGTTTATTCCGTACATTAAAAAGGATGAAGCGAGTCGCTTTATCGATGACGTGATTACGTCATTGTCAGAAGAAGACCGCTTCCTACCAGGGGGCTACGTCTACATGTCCGACTTACTTGGCCGGCCAGGTGTCCTCCATCAAGTTGGTCGCTTAATTGCGACGCAGTACGTTCACGATCCCGTGGATGCTGTGATGACGGTTGCAACGAAGGGCATTCCGATTGCGCAAAGTATTGCGGATTACCTGAACGTCCCATTTGTGATCGCCCGACATGATTCTCAGATCACCGAAGGCTCGACGGTTAGTGTGAACTACGTTTCTGGTTCAAGTAGCCGAATCGAAAAAATGGCCTTGTCAAAGCGGAGCCTGAAGCCAGGTTCACGAGTTTTGATCGTCGATGACTTTATGAAGGGCGGCGGAACCGTTGGCGGAATGCAGTCACTGGTTAAGGAATTTGACTCAACGGTGGCTGGTGTTGCGGTATTTGCTGAAGGCGCCTTTGAAGGCGAACGGGTCGTGCCAAACTACACGTCACTGTTACGGATCCACGCAACCGATGATCACGTTGATGTGACCCCCGGTAACTATTTAAGTGAAATTTACACGCCAGAGCGCTTTAGCCAACTCAAAGACTAGGAGTTAGTGTTACACTTTAACTGGCCACCTCACGTGAGTATGTCATTTATGACTGACTGACGGGTGGTGGCTGGTGTTTTGCTCTGACGATAATGAAAATAACTAAGGAGTTTTTTTGAGATGAGTACACGAAATACAATCATTCTGGCTGCCGGTAAGGGCACTCGAATGAAGTCGAAACTTTACAAGGTGTTGCATCAGGTTTGCGGTCGGGCAATGGTTGACCACGTGTTAACACAGGTTGAAAAGACCAAGATGGATCAAATCGTGACCGTTGTCGGTTACGGTGCTGAACAGGTCGAAGCCACGTTGAAGGATCGGACACAGTACGTCTTACAAAAAGAACAACTCGGGACTGGTCATGCGGTCTTACAAACTGAACCTTTGTTAAAGGATCAAGAAGGGACCACGTTGGTTGTCAGTGGGGATACCCCGTTATTTCAAGCCAGCACGTTTGAGAAATTATTTCAGTATCACGAAGCTAAGAAGCGGTCGCAACCATCTTAACGTCAAAGGCACCGGATCCAACTGGATATGGGCGTATCGTCCGTAACGACATTGGCATCGTTGAAAAAATCGTTGAGCAAAAGGACGCTTCTGCTGAAGAACAAGAAATTGATGAAATCAACACCGGTGTTTACGTGTTTGACAACCAAGCGTTGTTTAAGGCGTTGCACGCAACCAACAACGATAACGCGCAAGGTGAGTACTATTTAACCGACGTTATCGAAATTTTGAAGCAACAGGGCGAAATCGTGGCTGCTTACCAGATGGCCGATTTCGAAGAATCAATGGGCGTTAATGACCGGGTTGCGTTATCAAAAGCAACCAAAGTGATGCAACGGCGGATCAACGAAGTCCACATGCGTAACGGGGTGACCTTGGTTAACCCAGATGACACTTACATTGACGTGGATATTAAAATCGGGTCGGATACGATTATTGAACCGGTGTGTTACTGAAGGGGCACACCGTGATCGGTGAAAACTGCCGCATTGGCGCCCACTCAGAGATTCACGATTCCATTATTCACGACAACGTGACGGTAACCTCTTCATTCTTGGAAGACTCCGAGATGGAAGATGGCAGCAACATTGGCCCAATGAGCCACTTGCGGCCACAATCTCACATCGGTAAGCACGTTCACTTAGGCAACTTTGTGGAAGTCAAGAAGGCAACGATTGATGAAGGGACGAAGGTCGGTCACTTAACTTACGTGGGGAACGCCCATTTAGGCAAGCGGATCAACGTTGGTTGCGGAGTCGTCTTCGTTAACTACGATGGCGCCAACAAGCACGACACGATCGTGGGGATGATGCCTTCATCGGTAGCAACTCAAACTTAGTTGCGCCACTCACGATTGCAGACCATTCGTTCATTGCGGCAGGCTCAACCATTACGGATGCTGTGAACCAGTACGATATGGCAATTGCGCGTTCACGGCAGACCAATAAGCCCGGGTATTTCAAAAAATTACCCTACGATCCAGAAAAATAATCGTCTAAATTAGAAATAAGCTTGCCATGTTATCTGTAGATAGCTTAAAATAAAGCTAGAAATAAGCCATTTGGAGGATCCCATGTCAGAGAAATATAATGACCCAAAGTTGAAAATCTTTGCGTTAAATTCCAATAAACCCCTTGCCCAACGGATTGCAGATGAAGTGGGCGTTGAACTTGGAAAAACGTCGGTCGATCGTTTTAGTGATGGTGAAATCCGGATTAACATCGAAGAAAGTATTCGTGGTTGCCACGTTTACGTGATTCAATCCACTTCAGCTCCTGTAAACGACAATTTGATGGAACTATTGATTATGGTCGATGCCTTGCGTCGCGCAAGTGCTGAAACCATTAACGTTGTGATTCCTTACTACGGGTATGCGCGCCAAGATCGTAAAGCACGCTCCCGGGAACCAATTACGGCCAAGTTGGTGGCGAACATGTTGGAAACCGCTGGCATCAGCCGGGTCGTAGCGCTTGATTTACACGCGGCTCAAATCCAGGGATTCTTTGATGTTCCCGTCGATCATTTGATGGGCGCACCATTACTGGCAGACTACTTCATTAACCACGGTATCGATGAAAACGCCGTTGTGGTCTCACCAGACCACGGTGGGGTTTCACGGGCCCGGGCCTTAGCTGAATTCTTGAAGGCGCCAATCGCCATCATTGATAAGCGCCGGCCAAAGGCTAACGTTGCTGAAATCATGAACATCATTGGTGATGTGAAGGGCAAGCGTTGTATCATGATCGATGATATGATTGACACGGCCGGAACCATTACCTTGGGTGCGCAAGCCTGATGGACGCTGGTGCAATTGAAGTGTACGCAAGCTGTACCCACCCCGTCTTATCCGGACCGGCAATTGAACGAATCGCGAACTCTGCAATCAAGCAGTTAGTTGTGACGGATTCAATTCAATTACCACCTGAAAAGCAAATTGATAAGGTTAAGCAAATCTCAGTCGGCCCATTAATTGGGGACGCTATTAAGCGAATCCATGAAAACAAGCCGGTTAGCCCACTGTTCCACAACCGTTTCCACGGTAATGAATAGGCGTTAGCATTGGGACTAAATGAGTGATTAAAATACGTATGGTCTGTAGAGGCCATGCGTATTTTTCTTAAATTGGATTGAGTGAAATCGTGGTGAATAAAATGACATATGTGAAACGAAATAAGTGGGCGTTACTGGTCCTTGGCGTTATCGTCCTAATTGGCGTGATTGCCATGCCACTGACCTCAGTCGTGGCCGTGTCTAACGTTTGGGTGATGCTGAGCCTCGCATTTCTCATGGTAGGTGCCTTTTTCATCCTTGAAAAAGCTCACCTCTTCGCCGGTTGGCGGCGCCGGCGACGGAAGGGTGAAGACCCTTTGCCTGAAGAACGCATCAAGGTAACCGAAGTCGCTTCGGTTAAAAACGGCCCGGTCATTGTGAACCGCTATGCCCGTTTTTGCCTGACCGTTGGCATCGGGTTACTGGTTCTTGGCATCGTTGTGACGTTATAACTAGTTAAGCTGCACTGTCTGTTGATGGTGCGGCTTTTTTGTTTACGTTTGTGTTCAGCGTAAGCATCTTCAGTTTGTGAAGTGCAGTGATCCT
>NZ_BBAD01000083.1 GCF_001311075.1 Secundilactobacillus similis DSM 23365 = JCM 2765 | reverse complement strand
CGGGTCCGGAGAGATCCGGCACGGAAGTGGTCTTCTTCCGTTCCTAGCTCGTAGGCCCGCCACTGCGTTCCAGCCTCGCATAGCGCCGGAGCCTCCCGCGGCATCCTCCCACTATAGAAAACCAGAATCACTGAATTTCACAAACTCATCATGCTTACGCTGGACACAAACGACAGAAAAAAACGTCTCGCACAACAACCGTGCGAGACGCTAATGAACTTTCTATTGTGCTTGAACGTATGCCTTGTTAGCCGTGATGTAACTGCCATCGGTGAGTTGGATCCGGTAAGCGCCAGTGCTTGATTTCACAACGCTCTTAGCGGTCAACGTCTTGTTGTAGCTGACGCTAGCAATCTTGCCAGTTAAGTTAGCGGTTTGGTACCGGTTGATACCACGAGTGGTGCGGATTTTTTGGCCATTTGTAACACTGCTTAAGTAAGTGGTCTTGGCCGTGTTAGTGTACCAACTAGAAACCGTGCTGTTGTCAACAACCTTGCTCAAGTCAACGTGACCGCTGATGCCTGAAAGGGAACCAGTGCTCGTGTATTGCCACAAGTCAGTTGATACGTTTGGCTTAGCTGAGTAGTTTGCGATCCACGAACCATCAAACTTAGCACTGCTGATACCATGAACACTCACGAAGTTTTGGTATGAGTAGTAAACCAGTGGCTTGTTAGTCAGGCCACGCATCGTTGATAACCATGCGTTAACGTAAGTTTGTTCCTTACCCTTGACGCCGCTCTTGCGCTTTTCATTATCGAGCACGTAGAACTTCGCCTTGGTGCTGGTCAACGCATAGAATTGACGAGCGTCTTTTTGCGCATCCGCAACACTGTCAAATTCCGCGAAGTCGTACTGGCCAAATGGCACGCCGTATTTGGCAGCGCCATTTGCGTTGACCGTCCGCTTGGTATCAATTGAGTAGTCTGAGTCGCCCGGGTTACCGTGCTTGACCCGGATGATAGCAAACTTCAAGTCCTTCGAAGCCTTTGACCAGTTAATGTTCCCCTGATATTGCGACACATCCGCAATCTTAGTCTTGGCGGCAAAGGCAGTCGTGCCAATGGCTAACATACTGACCATAGCCAAGCTCCCTGCAAACAACTTCTTTAATAAACGATGATTTTTCATGAAAATACCCCTCTATCCGTTTTGATTACTGTAACCTAGTCTACCGTTTCAATACAACAGTCGAGTCACACTCGAGTTACAATCTACTAACAATTCTGTTGCAGTTCATTTTGAAACCTCACGTTAGGCCGTGCCAGTCACCGTTAATCAACGGGTCAACATCGTTGCACCGACTCTGGAAAACTGTAATAATGCAGTCAACAATGACGCTAAGGAGGACTCATTATGACAACTACCGATTTACTTGGTCTGCATCACGTGACGGCCATTACGTCCAGCGCACCTAAAATCTTTCAGCTCATGACTGAAGTGCTCGGCCTGCATTTGATTAAAAAAACCGTTAACCAAGACGACGTGTCAGCCTACCATCTCTATTTCACTGATGATATGGGGACTGCGGGCACGGACATTACCTTCTTCGATTTTCCGGGAATTGGGCCTGGCCGATATGGTAAAAACAGCATCTCGCGAATCGGTTTTCGGGTGCCAAATGACGTCGCGCTGACGTACTGGGCGCAACGATTAGCCGACTATCACATTACGACCGATCCGATCACCACGCAGTTCGGCGCTGCCGTTCTCCCCTTCTACGACTTCGACCAGCAACGCTACCAATTAATTTCAGATGAACACCAACCTGATTTACCCGGCGGGACGCCTTACCGACACAGCCCAGTACCAGAAGACGTTGCCATTCGCGGACTGGGGACCCCAATCATTACCGTGAGCCAAGCAGAAACGCTGGGCCACGTCTTAACGAAGGTCATGGGATTCTCACAAATTGCCACGGCTGATCACCAAACGCTCTACGAATTAAACCACGGTGGCCATGCCGCCCAAGTCATTGTCGAAAAAAGCCGCGTTCTCCCAGATGGCATTCAGGGAGCCGGAACCGTTCACCATTTGGCATTTCGTACACCGGACGCTGAGCAGTTACGTGAGTGGATCAAACGCGTTCAGCAGTTTGGCCTTCACGACTCCGGCTTTGTGGAACGGTTTTACTTTCAATCGGAGTATTTTCGGGCAGCGCCGGGAATTCTCTTTGAGATTGCGACAGATGGGCCCGGCTTTTTAGTCGATGAAACCTACGATGAAGCCGGTGTCCACCTTGAACTACCGCCATTCTTAGAGAGTCAACGTGCTGAAATCGAAGCCAACTTAGTGCCATTTAACTCTGGGGAGGCGACCAGCGATGACTGATCAAACGATTCATAGTGCCTTTTTCCCCGGTGATGACCAGTTAGCACCGGTGCTCATGCTTCACGGAACGGGCGGCGATGAAAGTGACCTGTTACCAATCGCAACGTTTTTATTTCCACAACATCCGAAACTAGGGATTCGGGGACGAATTCGCGAAAACGGTGCGAACCGCTACTTCATTCGCCACGATCACGGTGATTTTGATTTAGCGAACCTCAGTCAAGAAACCGACTGGCTGTTAGGTGCCATTGAAAGCGAATCCCAGCGACTTCACCTTGACGCCAAGCGGATGATTGTTCTCGGCTTCTCCAACGGCGCTAACGTTGCGGCCTACGCTTGGCTCCACAAACGGCCCCCATTTCGGACTGGGATTCTTTTGCACCCGATGCTGATCGATCCGGCTTCAACTACCGCTAACCTGGATGACGTTCAGGCCTTCGCCAGCTTTGGCGACGTTGACCCACTGATTACTGAGAGAAACTTTAATCAACTGACCCAACAATTTACCATAGCTGGCGCCAACCTCACTAGTTTCAAAAATCATCAATCGCACCGACCCTCACAGGCCGAGTTAGCTGCGGCCAGAAACTGGGTTCAACACTTAACCTAATGTCCGCACAACACTAAAAAACAACCGCCATCATCGACGGTTGTTTTTAACTTAATTCATTTAGACTAAATCCAATTCTGAGGTAATGACCTCCTGAATCTCACGGGCCATCGCTAATTCTTCATTAGTTGGCAGTAACAGCACTTCCGCTGCACTATCAGCGGCACTTAACCGCCCCGCTTCACCCGCAACGTTCAACTCACGATCCAGTCGAATACCTAAAACCGCTAACCGGTCGATCACCGCCTGCCGAATCAGCTCATCCTTTTCGCCGATACCGCCCGCAAAAATCAGGCATCCGCGCCACCTAACTCAACGTAGTAGGCGCCAACCAACTTCACCACCTGCGTGATGAACATTTCCAGAGCTAACGCTGCCCGGGCATTAGTGGCTGCCGCTTCGTGCAAGTCGCGCATGTCTGAGGAGATCCCAGAAACGCCAAGCAAGCCAGACTCGGTATTTAACCGCATGATAACTTCTTCTGGCGTTGCGAGGTTGAGCCGCTTCATCAGGTATGGTACCAAGCTTGGGTCAACGTTGCCGCTTCGGGTACCCATCAGCAACCCGGTAACTGGCGTGAGGCCCATTGATGTGTCGATTGGTCGACCCTGTTTGACCGCCGTAATCGATGCCCCGCTACCTAGATGAAGCGTAATGAGGTTCAAGGTGTCCAACGGGCGGCCGAGTTCAAGGGCCGCTTGTTGGGCCAGATACCGGTGTGAGATGCCGTGTTCACCATAGCGCCGAATCTGAAAATCACGTGACCAGTCATACGGAATCCCATAAATCGCCGTTTCTTCCGGTAGATCATGGAAGTAGGCACTATCAAACACCGCGTACTGCGGCACTCCTGGTAAACTTGCCATCAACAGTTCGATGCACCGGACCTCCAGCGGGTTGTGCAACGGTGCCAGTTCACTTAGTTCTTGAAGCGCCAGCAACCGGTCATCCGTTAACCGAATCGCTTGTTGAAATACCGTGCCACCCGCAACTACCCGGTGTCCCACAGCGTCAATTGCTGAGAGAGATGGTATAATAGCCATGGCTACCAAACGATGCAACACATCGTTGATGGCACCCACTTCATCCAGTTGTGGGACGGTCAATTTTGTTTTGACACCGTCCACCACTACTTTAACAATTGAATCCGGTAAGTTGAGGCGTTCCACCTGCCCGTGGGCGAGCGGTTGTGCCTCGGGGAGTTGCATCAGTTGCCATTTCAGTGACGAGCTACCTGCGTTGATCAATAACAGCGTTGTCATCGTCCATCACCTCCGTTTACCTTTATTGTACTAAATTCAGCGGTAAAATTGGCCATCTTCAAACAAAGGTCATACAAGCTTCAAACCCTCATCATATTTCTTGAATTTCAACGTTATATTTCGTACCATAGAGTTGTACACAAGGAATATTAACTCTGGGGGGAGTCAATTGAAAACCACTTTTTGGACTACTTTGACGTTGACTGCAACGTTACTTTTTTCAGTGGCCGCACCAATTCATGCTGCCACATCAACACCAACTGCAACGACGCTCTCGCAACCCGCAAGTTACTACCGGACACATGCAACTTCACTTGCACAAACTTATCAACTGAACTACGGCGCTCAAACCGCTTTAACTCAGAATGGTAAAACTAAGGTTTACGTTGCCAGTACGGATGCACGACTTAAGAAGAGTGCCAAACTTGCAATGGCTTATTGGAACCAACGTTTAGGTCGCCAAGTCTTTACCACCGGTACCAAGGGAAACCATCAATTAACCATTGCCTTTACGAACCGGAATTCAACCGCTGATGCGTGGTGGCAACCTGCCAACCGCCGGATTCTCTTAGAACGAGCCGATTATACGCAAGCGCCAAGTCAAATCAAAGCCAAGATGATCAACCAAAGTTCGGCAACCGCCATTAACGCTGCCAACCAGAAAATCATCAAGTATAACCGCTCAATTGCCAACCGAGCAAACCACGCGGCCCTTTACAACCATTACCGTCAGCAACAGATCAATACGATCAACGCCTCCGTCACGAAAGTAACTAATACGATCAACAAGAGTCAGTTAGCCTATAAAGCGCGAACCTTCAAGTATGCGAACATCATCGCTCATGAACTCGGTCATTCATTAGGCCTGAATCATTCAGATACCGCAACCGATGGGATGGCTGCCAATAGTCACGTCAACACGATTTATAACTACACAAAGGTCAAGGCCAGTGCCAACGGCTTTAACCCACTTACCAAAGCTGATACAAGTCGGGCAAAATTAGCCTTAAAAGTTTTTGCTGCTCGACATTAATAACCCTGCATGCGCTGACAAAGTCATTCATGCGATGAACAAGTATCACCTCCTCATTCCCTTTCCCCAACGTCCTAATTACCCAGTTAGGACGTTTTTTGTTGAGTGTGAAACAAGGCGGTTAGAGAGTAGCTTACGTGCAACTCTCTGCCTTGTGGAACACGTTACGGCACGGTAGACCCAAAATACAAACAGCCCTCATCATCCACACCGCCAACAAACACCTCCCACTAAATGTATCAATTCCATAACATCACGCCTCAACAGTTGAATCCTAACTAAGCGTCATGTTAAACTAAGGTCAGCAATTGTTATTCGTTTATTCTAGATATGTACATATCACCAGGTTTTCATCTATTCACCTTCCGTGAATGCACATAGCTTAAGCCACTTGGACGTCCGTCTGAGTGGCTTTTTTGTGATTGTTTATCACTATCCCTTTCTAACCAATTAAAAAAGCACCTCACTCCAGCTCAGAGCAAGATGCTTTCCGATAATCGTTTAATCATTAACTTTCAGCGTCACCAGCCGTTCGCCGATGACCAAACCGAATCTGATGATACAGCATCGCAATCACGAGCGGGACCACTAAGCCGAAGAACCAGAGTGGTAACGGATGGTTCAACGCTGGCACTTTGGCGACGAGATCGATCACCAACTGATGCGCGTACAGAATCGGTACGGCATACCAGCCAACTGGCAATAGCCATTTGAACCAACCCGTTTTAGCGAGCTGTTCAGCGATGATGCAGAGTGCCAGAACAACGAAGATCGGCACAAAGGCCGCCATGAACGGCGTTTTGATAACGTGGGTCTTCAAATACAGTTTGAAGTTTAAGCCCCATTCATACCGGGCGTAAACAATCATAAAGTAAATGATCACCCCGGCGGTCGCATAGAACCGCTTGTAGACGAGTTGCGGCCAGTATTTGTAGCCATAATAACCACATAGCATCCATAGCGTGGTTAATAACACGAGGTCAGCGCCCCACGGGACGAACTTAAAGTGCAGGAAGCCAACGCTGTTATAACTCACGCCCAGCGCGAACATTGCAATGGCAATCAAAAACTGAACCGGTGCCTGTTCCACGTAGGTGATCAGCACCGTCACAATCAGCAACGTCAACATGTACACCGTGAAGAACCAAAAGATGTTCAGCTCACCATCAAGTGTTGCACCGCCGTACAGTAAGCGAAGAAAGTAATGACCGGTATACGGCCAACTATCACCCCGCACAAAGTGACTCGTTAAAATCAGTAACACCCCTGCAAGCAGATACGTGCCAAAAATCGGCAAAAGTCGGTGTTGAATAAACTGCCACAATGACCGCGCATCATGCGCCAACGGCTTGAGGAAAAAACCGCCAACGATGAAGAACAGTGGCATGCTCCACCAACCCGTTACGATATAGATGGTCGCCATCATATGATTTGTTGCAATTAACGGGTAAATCGCGTGGCCAAATACCACTGCGATGATCCCCACTGCTTTAACCAACTGCACCCACTGGTCATTGGTCGCCACCTGCCTGTCACTTCTTGTCGTCATTGAATCAACTCGTCTCCTTTTGCCTGAGGTCCCTAAACATGGTTAGAGAAGTGACGCCAGCACGATTGGTTCGAAAACCTGCGTGTGTCGCCACTTCTCTAATGATTAGTTCCAAATCGGAACCAATTTAACCCTTATTTTAATAGAACGCTAAAGCCCGCGTCCAGTATTTACCATTAATCAAGTAGTACGTTGAGGTCTTGCCGTTCAGAACGGAAACCCGGCGTGCGCGTTTCGTGACTTCGACTGAACGAGACTTCAAATCGGCTGTCGTCCCCTTGGCCTTAGCCAACTGTGGATCATTGAAGACCAAGCTGTAGATTGGGTACTTCTTCATGGTCGTTAACGTCTTGTTATAGTCTTCGTAAGTGATCTTATCGAACTGCAACGCTCCCGCACGAACCCAGTACTTCCGGGCACTGGTGCTTGAACTAAAGCGGATTCGGTACCACTTGCCACTATCAGCCGTTGCGCGACCGTCAACGTAGACGATGCCGGACTTCTTAGCGTTCGCCCAGCCGTCCTTCTTGTTGTAGAGGTACCAGCCGGAGTGACCCTTGACGTGGTTGTACAGACCGTACTTCTTAGCGGCACTCGTCACCAACTTCGCGTATTGGTTAGAAGCGCCAGATTGATACGTTTCGGTCTTGTTGGTAGCCTTACCACCCTTGTATTTACCAGTCAAAGCAGCCTTTAACTTCGAGGTGTTCTTGATGTCATCCGTGTTGGTGATTGCGGTTGACTTGTTGTTGGTGTTAGACGCGATCTTAATGTCGCTGCTTGACATCCCGTTGGTGATCACAAACGGAATGTTGCTCTTAGCGGACGTGATCTTGTTACCCGTAACGGTGACGTCGGTAATGCCACCACCCTTTTCATCGTCAAAGTAGATGTACCGGTTGTCGGGATCCAAATTGACGAAGTTATTGTCGGTGATGTTGATGTTGCTCATTGGCACTGCGGCTTGGTTGTTGAAAATCCGGATGTAGTTCCCAGATCCAAGCGCGCCCTTGTTTTCAAAGGTGTTGCCACTAATGTAGAGGTTCTTCACGCAAACGAAGTGAATGTTAGCGCCGTCTTCATCCAACAGTGGTTTAGCATCTTGCACGTAGTTGTTCGTGAAGTGGATGTCGTGGATAATGCCGCCGACCCCTTTACCGTAAACCACGTGTTGCCCAATTGGGTTTGGCGCAAATGACTTCACGGCACCAGACGTCTTGGACAGTGGGATAAATTGGTTGCCATCAACGGTGATATCGTATGATGGTAAGTTATCGTATTTGTCACCTGGGTTATGATACGACATCGCCTTGGAGTTTGAATAATCGACTTGAATAGCTTCCTTGTAGTCAAAATCCGTGTTGGCGTTGAAGCCGGTAAAGGTTGAATCCTTCACGTTCACGTTATGGCTACCATCGATATCAAGGTAGTGGCCAGTAGGTGATTCAGCGTTATCAAACGTACACTTGTTGAAGTTCACGTTCGAAGCATGGTGGATACTTTGAACGAAGACACTTTGGCCATCCGTTGCGTTGTAATCCCCACGGAACGTAGCGTTGTTCCAAGTGACGTTTGAGATCCCGCCATCGTAACCAACTTCAGGACTTGGGTAGACGAACGGCATCCGGTCGCCACCAGCGATTTGGAAAACGGCCCCGTCATCAAAATCAAAGGTGATATCAGAATGCAACGTAATCGCTTTTAATTCAGCATTCGTAAATAAGTAGGTTCCCTTTGGAACGTGAATCGTGACCCCATTGGTATAAGTATTAATGATCCGTTGAAGCAGTGGTGCGTTATCGGTTTTACCGTCAGCCACCATCCCTTGATTTTGCGCATTAACCGTCGTTGCCGCGTGTGCAACAGTGGCTTGTTGTCCTGTAATGGCACTCGTACTAAACTGTGTCAAACCCACACCTGCAAAAGTCCCTAAGACTAGCAGGCCGAGAATGGCCTTACTCGATTTTCCCATTGTTCTTAACACATCCTCTCAAACAACTCTCAAACATAAACTGATTTTATTGTAACAAACTACAATCTCAACAACCTGTTTTAACCAAATAGTTAAGTAATTTAAATTAAATTGTCATATAGAGGGCGGAACGAAGCGGTTAGAGACCGGAGCATAAGCCAGCTTTGCCAGAAGTCCCGTTTTTGGGGACTTGTGGTGAAGCTGGCTTATGTGCAGGTCTCTGCTTCGTGGAGCCCGTTTCGGCGCGGTTGCCAAGCAACACCTATGTTGGCAATTCCTCAATCTAACTAACAGGCGGAAAAATCCATCTCAACGAGGCGCCGAAAACAAAGCGGCCTTAGTGCGCCCCTAACCGTAACCTCCCTGTAACGACACCATGCCAACCAAGCATTGCTAAATCGCCTAGTTCACGTTACAGCTACCACCCCAACACAAAAACAAGCCCCACAACCACCCAGGTCGTCGGGGCCCGCACAACGTTAAACTCAGTCTAGAAAACTTCTTTATCCGTATAATGTTGTTCAAGCTCATTAAAGTCATACGACTTCAATGCTTGGATGGCATCCTTCCCGTTAAAGAACGCGGTGTAGGATTGCGCCAACATTAAGTTTAATTTCTTCGTTTCATCAAATTGAATCAATACCACTGGAACGCCAGCTTGGAAGCTGCCCCAATTTCGAAAATCGTCCCTGAATCAGGTTCATTTTCAGCCGTTTCTTCCAGTTGGTAATCGATAATTGCCACAACAGCATCCGCCTTACGAACTTGGCGAACATCGCTGTTAAAGGTTGCAACTTGCCACTTGAAACTACCAAATTCCAAATCATCATGTTGGTGTTCGGATGGCACGAAGATGCCGTCAGAAGCGACCGTTGGGTTCTCCTTCAACAAACTAACAACTTGGTTCACCCGGTCGTTTTGACCATCGCTAAAAAACGGTGCTGCAAGGTAAATGTGATTCATGGCAATTCTCCTTTGGTCTATATGAGGTTGTTATTAGCATACCATATTTTGGCCTAGGACGCTTTGAAAAGTCGGTCGCCAACTAGAGTTCAAACAATAACCGGCTGAGTGTCTGGCCATCATCGTCATTTCGTTCTAACCACTCGCGGACGATCTGCGTATCATCATCCGTTTCCTGATTCAATAATTGCATCAAGCCAACCCGCTTATCGTCGGTCAAATCAGCTAACGCATCCTGATGTGCCGATAGCCAATCCAGTAGTGCCACGGGTACCATCACCGATATCCCAAGCTGGGTACTTTCCACCGGAATCAGCGCATAAGCCGGAAGCCAGGTTTCGGCATCCGTTGGTTCGTGATCCAGTTCGGGTAAATCCGGCAGCCATCGCGCCAACAGGCGAGCAACCTGTTCAATCAGGGTGGATAACACGTCCGTCATCGTTGGGGACGTCATGGCGATAAACACCCCGATAGCATCAACTTTGAGATGGGCCAGCGCATCCATGAACGGTACCAATAGTGGCTCTTTTTTACTGATTTGAATCAAATACGCCCCTAACAATTGCCACCCAACTGGCGCAATCTCACTTTTTTGAAGCACTGGTAGCACATCTTCTTCCGTTACTGGTTGTTTCAAGAAACGGCCAACATCGTGTTGATTCAGTCTCGCGTTCTCCTGGAACCGATCCAGTGCACGTTCATCTTCAGCAATGGATGAAATCAGACTCACGATTGGGTATGGCGAATCCGCCGAAGTCGTCCACGCATACGCCGGTTCTAGAATTTGACGCGCTGCAAGTGAAACATTAATCGTGGCTAATTCGGAATCAATGGGCTTTAAGGCATACTGTTCTTTTAACATGGCGCATTCCTCCAAACTGTTTTCCCCATCATCGCAAGTTCGCCCGCAAAAGGCAATCAACTCGCATCGTTCACTGAAAATTATCAGAATCCAAAAATTGGGTCGCTCCTTCCCCACGGAAGCAAGCGACCCAATTCGTAGTGCGCGACCGGCAAAATCACGTACCAACAAGTATTTAGCACCTTCATACTAGCGGATTTTCGAGCTACGTGCAATTAAAATATGATGAGAATTCAGTCTAAACACTTAAATAATCTCATTTTTCCATTACCGGCGTTATTATTTTGATTTTGGTCACTCACATGCGATAATGGCGGTAGCAATATGGGGCTCGCCCCTAGTGCTAAAACCTAATGCTTGCAGCGTGTAAGGTCAATTTAATCGCACAGCGATGGTATCGAAAACGGACTGCTGTCACAGTCCGTTTTTTGTGTGCCTTATTCTTATTACTCAATCAAAAAAGCACTGGCAAATTAGCCAGTGCTCCGTTTAAATTCAATTTTAAGCTGTGAGTCTAGTGGAATTGCATCCCGCCATCGACTTCGATGGTTTGGCCAGTGATGTAGTTTGAATCTGGGCCAGCCAAGAAAGAAACAGCTGCTGCAACGTCTTCTGGTTCAGAGAGACGCTTGAGCGCGATGTCCTTGGCGAAGGTTTGCATGCCCCATTCGTCATCCTTGCCGGCGTTTTGGCCAACTTGGTGAGCGATGTCAAACATCATTGGGGTCTTAACAATCCCAGGTGCGTAGGCGTTAACCGTGATGTTTTCTTCGGCTAAGTCACGGGCAGCAACCTGCGTGATCCCACGAACGGCGAATTTAGTCCCACTGTAAAGGGCTAAGTTAGGGTTACCAACAACCCCAGCTTGGGAAGTGGCGTTGATGATCTTACCACCCTTGCCACTCTTCTTGAATTGTTCATGAGCGGCTTGGATACCCCAAATATCACCGGCAACGTTTACGTGGTAAACCTTGTCGAATTGTTCTGGTGTGATGGTGTCAATTGGCGTAGTTGGGCCAAGGCCGGCGTTGTTAACTAAAACGTCAAACCCACCTAATTTTTCAGCAGCTTCACCAACTGCTTTGAAGAAGTTATCACGATCACTAACATCAACCTTGATCCCAGTAGCTTTGCCACCAGCATCGTTGATTGCTTTAGCAACTTCATTTGCGGTGTCGATGTTTAAATCAGCAACTGCGACTGCGAAGCCATCAGCTGATAAACGTTGCACAATCGCCTTCCCGATACCTTGTGCACCACCAGTTACAAATGCGACTTTACCATTCAATTCTGCCATTCGTAATGCCTCCTAGAAAAATAATTATTTCACAACATGATTATCATACACCATTTTCACAGTTTTTGAAAGCGTTTCCAGTTCTTTTAAAATAAATATTTTTCTTTGATTTGATTGTTAATCAACGTCATTACCTACTGATTATTCGTAGTAACTTTCAGATAGGTTCTCATTAACGGCACCGTTGTTGAATCAGCATGTTTTTCCCAACCAACTAAGAAATTAGTCTAAGTTACCGCATCCCGAACAAAGCACAGTCTCACTCAAACCACCCCCGACTAATTAGTTGTGAATCCACCGCAATTCGTTGAACCTGCTGTGATTCAGCCAGTCCAAATGCTAGCCGACCAACGCGTTCAAAGTGGTGGTCAATCGTAGGAATGTTGAGTAACCGGCTACTCAGTTGATTTTCCTGTCCCATTAGTGGCGGTACTGGTTGCTTGGCCTCTTGGTACCGTTGTGCCACGCCCGCTGCCACATCATCACCATTAGTAAAAATCATCTCTGGTTGCAAGTTTCTGCTCAGATAATCACCAGCAACCCGGTAGCCGTCCTGATAAGTCGTGACGTTGGTTTGGAGCAACTCTGGGATGGGCGACGACCCAAAAACGGTTTGAAAACAAGCACTCGTATGCTGACTCGTGGCGCTAACGTCATCATTTCGACTTAACAGAATCCCAATTCGCCGGTAACCAAGACTCTGAATTCGCCTAAACGCTGCTAGATACGTTTGTGTCCGGGTTGCAAATGCAGCTGCCAGATCAATCATCCCCGGATCCTCGCAGCAAACGATTGCGCCATACTGCTGATACGGTAACATATCTGCCAAAGCAATCGCATGTGACGTAAAAATAAGCCCGTTGTAAGTTCGGCGTTGCAGTTGCTCTAAGTAGCCATTTCACGACCAGAATCATAATTCGATTGTAATAACACAATTTGATAGTGATGACTGCTTTCAAAAGCCGCGGCAACGATTCCCGCTAATAGTTGCGAAAAATAGGGATGGTTCAAATGCGGTACGATTACCCCGATGTTAAGCGTGTGTCCCTTGCTGAGATCTCGCGCAATCGTATTTGGCACAAATTGGGTCGCATCAATGACCGCTTGAATTCGAGCACCCGTTTTTGCTGACACATAACCACTTCGATTGACGTATCGAGAAACTGTGGACACTGAAATACCAACCTGTTTGGCAATATCACGCATTGTTACCATGTCGACCCTCTCCTTCTGTCATCAACAATTAGCTAAGTACCGTGCGATTCCGTAAGCAACACCGTCCTCATCGTTCGTTCGAGTCACATACCGGGCATGCTGCTTCACGAAATCATTCGCGTTCCCCATCGCAATGGGAACTCCCACAGCCTGAAACATTGGCATATCATTTTCACCGTCACCAAATGCTGCTAGTTCGTTAACCTGTAACTGATTCATCGTTTGAATCCGTGTAATGCCAGTTGATTTTTGAGCCTGTGCACTAGTAATTTCAAGGTACCAGTCACCAGACTGTTTAATACTAATATCGGTTAACTGTAACTCCTGAAGTTGCGTCTTGATTGTTGCCATTTGATCCGCATCAAAGATAATCAACATGACTTTAAAAATGGTCAGTTGTTGATTTAAGGCCGTTCTTGTAACCACCGTTGGCTGTTGGTGTGTCACTTGTTGTTCGTATTTGATTCCCGCATCAATTTGTGTTGTTAACCAACTCGTCGCCGTGTAATAACTTTGACTAACCGTCGGAAACGATGTTTGTAAATACTCAACCAACTGCTGACGGCTATCAGCTGAAATCGGAAATTGCGCTAACGGTTCCGAAACGCCTTGCCGAAAGATAATACCGCCGTTAAAGCCGATTTGAGGTCCCGTTAAGCCTAAAGCTTGAATCATCGCTTGCATTTCAAACGGTGCTCGAGCTGAAACTAGGGTTGTTGAAAAATTGGCTTGTCGAATCGTTTTAATCGTTTGGGCAGTGAGGCGCCCATCCGTTTTAATCAGTGTACCATCAATATCTAAAAAAACGTGTTTAATCATCAGTGCCACCTCTTTCTGCCCCTATTATAAATTATGGAACGCGTTCATAGCAAGCCGTTATTTCATTCAGAAATCGGTAATCGTTGTCCGTTAGTCTTTGTCATCTTCCTATACGTCAGGAAAGCCCTGAAGATCACAGCTCATTTTTTACTGTCG